>NZ_CP117982.1:600000-905387 GCF_030708075.1 Candidatus Epulonipiscium viviparus
TAGAGATATGACTTATATATGGCCTGAGCGCTTTCGAGATAAAATTTAGATTTTTCCAAATTTCTTGTGAATGCAGAATTAAAAGTGTTTAATACAAATTCATCATCGTCAGATAACTTGCTTTTATCGATAAGCGAATCAAAATCAATTACTGTCCACGAATGTAGAGAGCTGCTAATATCAATGCTGTTCGTAGTTGTAATGAGTATGTTGGAATTTGTAATATAGATGCTATCAAGAAAAGAAGTATCGATAGTGTTGTGGTAAAAAATGATCTCCTGGCCTGTGTCTGCCAAAAAGTTGCCTAGACGTTTTAAAAATGAAGATTTGCCGGTGCCAACTGCGCCTTTAATAATATAGAGTGTAGATGTGTTAAGATGATCTAGTCTGTCACTAAGTAGTGAGCTTATACCTTTGTAAGTGTTGCTACTTGCAAATACGTGTTTGGTATTGCCTAAAGTATCCATACTACCTCCTAATAAGGAAATTTCTATCACTAATAATTATGTTAAAAAAGATCAAAGTATGCGAAGTGAGTTATACAAAACAAATCTATAATTGCAAATTATCGCGGATGCGACATTAATAGTAACAGATACATAACTGAATTTTTTGAAAGTTGCTTCAAAGAAATATTAAAAAATGATGTGTAAAACTTCAAAATTTTGGTAATAATCTTTATTATTAAAATTTTTGGGAGGTTTTTTTATGATAAAATTCATACTTTCACTGATAATAGTAGGAATTGTTGCGTTTTCGGCAACTTTTTTTTCAGTGAATAAATTTGGTTATGACAAAGATACTGTGCCAATTCCAAATTTGAATACAGAAACCGCTGCACCCGTTGAAATCGAGCAAGAGATTGTGATGGGTCCTCCGGTTAAAGAGATAAAAGATCCTGTGGTTTTGCCAACTACTAAAGTTGAGCAGATTGCTGTCGATCAGAATGGCGAGGTTGTTTCCACAAATGAGCTCAACGCATATTCTGTTATGGGTCTTACAAAAGAAGAATTGGAAGTGCTTTATGAAAGTTATGATGTTGTGGAGTTTAGTGACGACAAAGTTGTACTAGAAAAGAATGTTACTGTGGAACCACAAGAAGTGACATATTATTTGGGCATTATGGATAACGAAATAGGGATTTGCTTAGAGAATGGGTTTCAAAAACTGGGTCTACAAGCAAAGGATTTTTCGAGCTATGAGAACACCCTGCTTGCACATGAAGTCATTGCTGTATCGGAGGTAGATAAGTTAAAGCTAGAAGATAACCCTTTCTATATAGAAAGATTGCTACAAAATTTAAGCGAGTAGAGCGAGTAGATAGAAAAGAGGATAACATTGGAAGAGGTAGTGATCGTTGGAGGAGGAGCTGCAGGGCTTGCATGTGCAGTGCTGCTGAACAAAGCTTCTGTAACTATTTTAGAAAAAAATGATAAGGTAGGAAAAAAATTATTGGCAACAGGAAACGGTAGATGCAATCTCACGAATGAAAAACTATTGCCAGAAAATTTTCACTCACACTATAAAAAAAGTTTTTTTGCGCCCATTTCAGCCTTTGGATATGAACAAACTATCGAGTTTTTTGAAAACTTGGGAATTGTACCTATCTCAGAAAACGCAAAGATCTTCCCGGCTTCGGAACAGGCTAGTAGTGTACTAGATGTGCTACGAATTGCAGTCAATGCGGCAGAAGTTGACGTCGTGACAAATGCTGCTGTAGTTGATATTAAATATAAAAAAGGGCATTTTGCTCTAAAAACGATTGATGGGAAGGTATACACCGCGGCTAAAGTTGTAATAGCGACGGGAGGGCTTGCTGGCGTAAAAGAAGATTATACGATTTATAAAGTTTTGGAAAAATTAGGGCATAAAATCGAGCCATTACTTCCGACTTTGGTACACATAAAGTCAAATACAGTATATTGCAAAATGTTACAAGGAACAAGAGTTAAAGCAAAAGTGACGGCAGGAGATAAAACGGAGTATGGAGAAGTTTTATTTACAGAAGATGGGTTATCGGGCCCGGCAATATTTAATATAAGTAGGCAAATTTCTAATGCGCTCACCACAGAAATAACGCTAGATTTGGTGAAAGATCTAACGGAAGAAGAAGTTATTGCAATGATTTATTCGAGGATTGCAAAAAATCCGCATCACACAGTTGCGGAAATGTTTTTGGGATGGCAAAACAAAAAGGTTGCTATTTCAATTATCAAGGCAGCCGATCTAGGAAAAGCAACACGCAGCGTGGACACCCTGGAATATGAAGAGGTTGAGAATTTGGCCAAAACCATGAAATCGCTTAAATTTGCCATTACAGGGACTCGGTCATTTAAATTTGCACAAGCAACTATAGGAGGGGTAAGTCTAGAAGATATTGATATTGCAACAATGGAGTCGAAAAAGATCAAAGGCCTATATTTTATGGGAGAAGTGGTAGATGTAGATGGAGATTGCGGAGGATATAATTTGCAATGGGCGTGGTCGACGGCAGCCGCAGTTGCTAGAAGTATATATAGCAGTTAAAAGGGAGACATAGAAATGATTAGAGTGAATGAAGTTAGTCTCAAATTAGATGAAAGCGAGGATTTGCTATTAGCTAAAGTGGTTAAACAGTTGAGAATAGGTGCTGCAGATGTAATAGATTTAAGGATAATTCGCAAGTCTATTGATGCGCGAAAGAGAGAGATCAAATTTGTTTACACCGTGGATGTTGCCACAACAAAAGATGAGCAGCTGATACGAGAAAAGCGAGCGACTAAATCGGATATTGTTCCGTATGAGTATCCGGCAAGGGGATCTGCTGCGTTGGGGGCTAGACCCGTAATTGTCGGAGCAGGGCCATGCGGCTTGTTTGCTGCGCTAATTTTGGCACAAAGTGGTTATAAGCCTTTGGTGGTAGAGCGAGGAAGCGAAGTAGATGTACGAGTTGAAGATGTAAAAAAATTTTGGGAAAGCCGAGTATTGGATCAAAACTCTAATGTACAATTTGGAGAAGGTGGTGCAGGAACATTTTCTGATGGCAAGTTGACCACTCAAATCAAGAATCCTAGATGTCGAAAAGTGTTGGAAGAATTTGTTAAATTCGGTGCGCCAGAGGATGTCTTATATAAGCATAAACCGCATATTGGTACAGATTTGTTAAGGTCAATTATTGTAAAAATGCGTAAGGAAATTGAGCATCTTGGTGGCACGTTTATGTTTAATGCAAAGCTAGCGGATCTGCAAATAGAAGATGATCAGCTAAAAGCAATAGCTGTGCAAAATACAAAGTCGAACGAAGTATGGAAAATCCCTGCAACAGCATGTGTACTAGCGTTGGGACATAGCGCGAGAGATACCTTTAGAATGTTGGCACAAACCTCGGTTAAAATGGAGCAAAAGCCGTTTGCTATGGGTGTAAGAATCGAGCATAAGCAAGAGTGGATTAACAAGGCTCAGTATGGGGAGTTTCAAAATCACCCAGCGTTAGAGGCTGCAGACTATAAATTATCTTGTAAAGTTGGAGATAAGAATGTGTATAGCTTTTGCATGTGTCCTGGAGGAGTTGTTGTGGGAGCCAGCTCTCAAGAAGGGCGAGTGGTGACAAATGGAATGAGCTTTTATAAACGCGATGGAGATAATGCTAACAGCGCCTTGCTGGTAAATGTTGCCCGAGAAGATTTTGCAACAGCCGATGCTTTGGAAGGGGTGCGCATGCAAGAATCGCTGGAATCGTTGGCATTCGACATTGCAGGACGTAATTATAATGCACCGATTCAGAGAGTAGAAGATTTTTTGAATAATATTACAACAACCAAAATTGGAAGCGTTGAGCCAACATACAAGCCGGGCGTAACGATGGTGAATTTGAGAGAGCATATGTCGCGAGAAGTGGGTGATGCAATAGCAGATGCGCTTGTAGCGTTTGGCAAAAAAATTGAAGGCTTCGATCATAAAGATGCAATTATCACAGGCTTTGAAACAAGAAGCTCATCTCCTATCAAAATAACGCGTGATGCAAACTTTGAAAGCAATGTAGGAGGAGTTTATCCTGCAGGAGAAGGGGCTGGATATGCAGGAGGTATAATGTCTGCCGCAGTAGATGGAATTCAGGTTGCAGAAAAAATAATTGGCAAATTTTTACCATGATATAAGAGATTCATTATCTTTCTAACATAGATTTAGAGTTATTGCATAGAATACGTAATGCAAGATAACTAACTATGAGGAGGTTGTGATGAAAAATAAAGGTGGTACAAAAACATCGATTATCGAAGTGATAGGCAAGCGAGTTCCTGATCCAGTAATTATTTTCATAATATTATACGCAGTGATATTTGTGTTATCAGTATTTTTGGGTGATATGACATTTGGCGAAACGGTCGAATACTCTATCAACAATATGGCAGAAGTAGAAAATGTACGCTGGATTTTTGATAACGCATTGGTTACGAACTGGTTAACCTATGGTGGTGGGGTACTAGGTCTGATCTTGATCGTAATGTTTGGAGTTGGTATAGCAGAAGACTCGGGACTGCTAGCAACGTTGATCAAAAAAATTAGTATAAAATGTTCAGATAAGTGGTTGCCTATATTACTAGTATTTTTGGGAATCTTGAGTAATGTGGCATCAGATGCGGGATTTATAATTTTGATACCTATGGCAGGGTTGCTATATGCAGGGCTCAAGAAAAATCCGCTAATAGGTATGGCTGCAGCAAATGCAGGGGTTTCTGCAGGATTTAGTGCAAACCTGATTCCGGCAACTCCAGCCGATATTGTTGTAGGTTCCAATGCCGAGATCTTTGCACTGGCACAAAATGTTCCGTTCGTATCTTATAGAGGTACGCCGTTATCTGTTCCATATATGAACTATTATTTTATCGTTGCGTCAACAGTAGTATTGTCGATAGTGGGTGCGTGGATCACTACTAAGATTGTGGCACCAAAATTAGAAAAGCAATCGTTCATAGTTCCGGAAGATTTAAATTTAACAGAATTTACAGTAAAGCCAGAAGAAAATATGGGATTGATTGCAGCTGTAGTGGGATTGGTTTTTGGTATCATTATTATTGGAGCACTATATTTTGGCCCCTTGGCACCATATGTAGATGCGAGTGGAAAAACGATAACGCCATTTACCAACAACATTATTTTGATGATAACGATCGTATTTTTTATGCCAGGTCTTTTTTATGGCGTAGCAGTAAAAAAATACAATAATTCACAAGCTATAGTTATGGGGTTGACTAGGCAGATTTCAAACATGGGATATATACTGGTTTTGACATTTTTTTGCTACAACTTTTTAGCATTGTTAACAAAATCAAACATTGGAACTTATATAACATATTTAGGGGCAACGTTCTTAGAAAACTTAGGCTTTGGAGAATGGCCAATGCTATTGATCATAGGGTTTATTCTTACAGCGGCAGTAATCAATTTGTTTGTGGGAGGGCTATCTGCAAAGTGGTTATTGCTAGGGCCAATCTTTGTTCCAATGCTATACAGAGTGCATCCAGAAATGACGCCCGACCTCGTTGCCGCGGCATATAGAATAGCAGACTCATCAACAAATACTATCTCGCCAATGATGACTTATACAGGAGTTATTCTTGCGTATATGAGAAAGTATAAACCAGAATTTACGCTGGGCAATTTAATAGGAGTAATGCTTCCGTATTCTATAATTTTCTTGATAGTTTGGACCATATTATTGCTTGTATTTTTTCAATTGGGCTTACCTCTGGGACCAGCTGGAGTGTAGAAACAAAGGTTTTTCCTTATCTTACCAATTTTGTTGGAGAGATAAAATATGTCTACTGCCGTAGATAAAAATTAAGTGATAGAGAAAATCATTGGTAAAATTTTAATATAATATAAGAAAATTAATACCTTTTCAACATAAATTTAGCTTTTTTTGCATAAAATAAGCAATGCAATAGAACTAAGTACTAATTATGAGGAGGAGAGTATGAGGAAGAAAGACGGTAAGAAATCATCGGTTGTCGAAATGATAGGTAAGCGGATTCCCGATCCAGTAATTATTTTCATAATATTATACGTAGTGACATTTTTGTTGTCGGTATTTTGGGGAGGCCTGACTTTTGGTGAAAGTGTAGTTGGTGGAGAAACGATCAAATACTCCATTAATAATATGGCAGAAGCGGAAAATGTGCGTTGGATTTTTGATAACGCCTTACTTGCTAACTGGTTAGCGTATGGTGGCGGAGTGTTAGGTCTGATCTTAATTGTAATGTTTGGAGTTGGTATAGCAGAAGATTCGGGGCTGTTGGCAACACTAATTAAAAAGATCAGTATGAAATGTTCAGACAAGTGGCTGCCTATATTGTTGGTATTTTTGGGAATTATGAGCAGTGTGGCATCTGATGCGGGATATATTATTTTAATTCCTCTTGCAGGCTTGCTATATGCCGGAATTAAGAAAAATCCATTAATTGGTATGGCCGCGGCATTTGCCGGGGTATCTGCAGGGTTTAGCGCAAACTTGATTCCAGCAACGCCAATCGATGTTATTGTTGGTTCCAATGCAGAAATTTTTGCAGCAGCACAAGGTGTTCCGTTTATGTCTTCTAGAGGTACGCCGTTATCTGTTCCATATATGAACTATTATTTTATCGTTGTATCAACAATTGTATTGTCGATAGTAGGTGCCTGGGTTACGATTAAAATTGTAGCGCCAAAATTAGAAAAGCAATCATTTATAATTCCAGATGATCTAGATTTAGAAGAATTTACAGTGAAGCCGGAAGAAAATATTGGTTTGATTTCAGCGGTAGTGGGATTGGTTTTTGGTATCGTTATTATTGTGGCATTGTATTTTGGACCTTTGGCACCATATGCAGATGTGAATGGAAAAATGATAACGCCATTTACCAATAATATTATTTTGATGATAACGATCGTCTTCTTTATGCCAGGTCTTTTCTATGGAGTGGCGATAAAAAAGTATAATAATTCGCAAGCCATAGTTATGGGTCTTGCTAGACAAATTTCAAACATGGGATATGTAATTGTTTTGACATTCTTTTGCTATAATTTTTTGGCACTATTAACAAAATCGAATATCGGAACGTATATAACATATTTAGGGGCAACATTCTTAGAAAATTTAGGTTTTGGAGAATGGCCAATGCTATTAATTATAGGATTTATCCTTACAACAGCGGTAATTAACTTGTTTGTTGGAGGGTTATCTTCAAAGTGGCTATTGCTCGGGCCGATCTTTATTCCAATGCTATATAGAGTTCATCCAGAAATGACACCAGATATGGTTGCGGCAGCATTTAGAGTAGCCGATTCATCAACAAATATTATTACACCAATGATGAGTTATACAGGGGTTATTCTTGCGTATATGAGAAAGTACAAACCAGAATTTACTTTGGGTAATTTAATAGGAGTGATGTTCCCATATTCTGTAGTTTTCTTGATAGTTTGGACCATATTACTACTTATATTTTTTCAACTTGGCTTGCCACTTGGGCCAGCTGGAGTATAAAAAAAGCCTCCCTGTTTTGTTTGCGGGGAGGTTTTTAAATGCGAAAAAATTTAATAGAGCATTGGAAGCGGTGATACAATTTCGATATGCGAGATATTTATATATAATATGGCGGCATTGATATAGTCGAATGCTCGTATTGTTGTAGGAGTAACGGCGCAAATAACTACTTGTAGCTGAGTTCCTGCTATAAGGATGCTGACTTTTTGGTTTATATATTGACATAGGTTGTTGGCAGCTTGAGGTTTTGTGGTATCTATTGGAAATGCGGTATTAAGTCCAAAGCAAGCAGGGCTACCACAAATAGGTATAGAATGGTATTGGCTATTATAAGCAATATCGGCAGATGCAGGCATTTGTGCAGTAGACTGATTAAAAACTATATCAGTAGTTGCAGGAGTCGATGCATTGAGCTGAGTAAAAACTACATCAGTAGCTGCGGGAGCCGATGCATTGAGTTGGGTATGAACAGCATCAGTAGTTTCAGGAGTCGGTGTATTGAGTGGAGGATGAGGAGCAGGTATATCTTTTGATACTTGCTTTGTAGTAACTGCTGATGATAATGTGGGCTTTGCAGAAAGTAGCGTAGGTATTTTTATTATATCTGCAGGGTCTGGAGTTATATTAGAACGCATACCACAGGTTGGTGATTTTCTTAATTCTTCTACGAGTTTGAGATAGTTTGTAGATTTCGTGGATCCTTTAGCCAACGCTTTTGCTGGAATTTTGGGATTAAATTCTTTCATTCAGGGACCTCCTTAAGGTAAAATATATTCGATATACGCAATATCAGCTAAGTTGAAAATTTTAGTTTGACCTGTCCCAAGTTCGATGCCTTTCATATAATTTTGACAAACTTCAGAGACTATAATAGAGTAGCTATAGCGATTAGAATAGACAGTAATTTTATTATTTACTAGAGAGTCTAAAGTATTAGATTGTTGATTGGACATAAAAATACCTCCTTATTGATAATCTACAGTTTATGAAGCGGACAAAATGTAGGTGACATTTTAAAATACAATATTTTTTTGGCATACTTTTGCGTCTTGCAATATAAAATATTATGTCCGAGGAGTGAAGTTAAAATATTTGTAAACCTCATTTCATGGTTTTGCTAAGATATTTGTGACATACGTATAAAATGTTAGAAGATAGCAAACAATTTAGTATAAGTATTCCTCTTAATTCTAATTTAAAAAAGAAAAAATAGTTGACGCAAAGTTAGAAAAATTCTATAATAGTGGAGATTATAAGGTTTTATATTATGGGGAAATACTAGGTACTTATTTAGGCAAAAAAGGAGACTAGATATGAGTTTACACGAACAATGGGAAAACTATGGTGAAGAAGCAAAGGCTCGCTCTACAGAAGAATACAAAAAAGTCGTAGAAAAGTATTTGACTAAAGAGAGAAATGTTTACGCAAGTTTACTATCACATCCAGATCAAATAGTTGAAGGAACGATTTCGGAACTGGGCGCCAAATATGGAATGAACGATTATGAGTTTTTGGGATTTGTGGATGGAATTAACGAGAGCTTGGTCGATGGTCCATACGAATTAAAAGATATGGTAGGCGATAGTTATGTAAAACTGAACTATGATCTCAAAAAATTGTATTGGAATATGCTAGATGCAAAAGCGGACTGGTTATATACTCTCAAAGAGTGGGATTCTTTGCTAACAGATATAGAAAAAGCACAAATCAAGCGAGACTACAACAAGTCTAAAACTATGACGAAAATTAAAAAGCAAGGCAGAAATGACCCTTGTAGTTGTGGCAGCGGGCTAAAATACAAAAACTGTTGTTTAAATAAGAAGTAATGTGTGGGGCACGGCAATACCGTGTCCATTTTTGTGGAGGGATATACAATGGAAATCAAGTGGACCTACATTATTATAGCAGTTCTATATGTACTTATTTTTATAATTAAAGCAATGATTGGCGAGCTTAATAAAAAATATAAAGAAGAAATGAATGCAGTGGAAGTTCGAGTATTTAAGAAAGATTTCTTAACCATTGTTGCCGTGTGCGCGTTTGTTGGAATGTTGATTATAACAATACTAACAACAATTGGGGGAATGCCGTTTAATATAAATGCTTTTGTGATTGCTATATTATTAGTAATATTAAGCATCATAAGTGGTTTTTCTAAAGTATTAGTAATAGATCAGAAAGCATATGTTTTGATGGGAGAAAAAATAGGAGAAGAGGACATTAAAGAAATTGTAGTGGCAAGAAGTAAAGTTAAAATAGTGACTAATAAATCAATCAACTATGAATTTTTCGCATCTGCTAAAGGTAAAAAGTATTTTAAATCGATAAAAAAAACGGAAGATACTATCTCAAAATAGCCATTTGGAAAAATTTAATTGTTAAAGAATGTAAAAAACTATTTCTTTTTTATATAAAAGTGGTAAAATGGTATGTGTAGGGAAAAATATGCCCCACAGTACACAAAAAAAAAGACAGAAATGGAGGTTAATCATGAAGGATATTTTTGAGGAAATCATTTCAATTGACAAAGACACTACTGCTAAACAAAAATTGGCGAAAGAAAATCTCAAAAATTTGCAGGAAAGTTTGGATCAGGATATAAGTCAGTTGTGTAAAAGTATTCTCGATCAGGCAAAAAAAGATGTTGAAGACTATGAAAATAATCTAGAACAACAGCAAGAGATTACAAAAGAATTAATTAATGAACAAACCCAAAAAGAATGCTTACTTATTAAAAATGCTTTTATAAATGTTAAAGGTAGTTTGGTGGAAAAATTATTTAATGAGATAAAAAGCGAGAGGAGCTAAATTCAATGAATGAGTTTGTTTCTTATTATGCTGTAGATGCCAAACTAAAAAGTCGCAAACCATTTTTGCTAACACGCGAAGATTTTAGTCGTATGATTGAGCTTAAGGACATAAAGCAAGTAATTACTTATATTTCTAAAAAGGACACGTATAGAATGTTTTTGGAAGAACACGCAACGGAAGATGGTATTCACAGAAACGATTTAGAAGTGGCTCTTTGGTGCGTAAATGTATATGAAATAGAAAAAATGTTGCACTTTATGTCTGGAGCATACAAAGAGTTTTTTAAACTAATGTTGCAGCTATATGAATTACGAGATATAGAATTACTAATCCGCGCATTAATGCGAGACGAGTTGCATAATGGTTTGAGTAAATATTTTATTCATAGCAAAAAGTATGCTACTGTAGATTTTAACAGACTGCTAGAAGCTAGGGATATAGTTGAATTTACAAAAATTTTAAATGGATCGATTTATTATTCTACGGTTAGAACGATTGATAAAAATGAGTTGGCAGTTAGTGAATGGCATTTAGAAATGAAAATTAACGCCGCATATTATAAACTTCTAAAAGAAAAAGCAAAGAGTCTACACGAAAAAGATAGAGTAATAGCCACTAGAATCTTGGGGGAACGAATAGATAGACTTAACGTAGAGTGGATATATCGAGCAAAACGGTTTTATGAATTAAATAACGAAGAAATTTTGTTATATAGCCTAGGAAAAGGATATAAAATTTCTTATAACCGCCTAAAAAATCTATGTTATGTAGAAGATATAGCTAAATTCCGTGTGTTGGCAAACAAATATTTGGGTGCAGAGATATTTTTTGAAAGTAATGATTTGCTCTCAAAAAAGGTAGATAATTGGTTATACAGCAAGCTGCTAGAAAAAGAAAATATATCTGGCATAGGCAAGCTTATGGTCTATATCTATACCTTGGAAATGGATCAAAAGGATATTATAGCTATTATCGAAGGCTTGAGATATCAACTCAATAAGGATGAAATTAAAGAGTATCTAATAAATAATATTAGAACGTAGAGAAAGAAAGGGGAATGGTATAAGTGGCTATTGAAAAAATGACGATGCTAAGTTTTGTAGCTTCACAAACGGATGAACAGAATATTTTAGAACAGCTTATCTTAAGTGAAAAAGCACATATCAATGCTAGTCTCGATGACTTACACGAAGATAGTTTTACAACTCATGAATATGAATCTAGCTTGCAAAGTAATGAAGTGTTGGCAGCGATAAATGAACCAGTAAAAATAGAAGAAATATTGAAGATATCTAATATAGTACAGAGCATTGCAACTCAACTTAAATTAGATCTCAAAATAGACTATACTGAAGTAAAGCAAGGCTATGATTTGACTGCGGCAAAAGCAGAACTCGAAGCTTTTGTTGAAGGCTCACGTGAAAAAGTAGATAGATTGGGATTCATAGAAAGACAATACAAAGAGCTAAAATATTTGGAGCATATAATTCATAGCGTAAAAAAGAGAAATATTGATTTTAAAAGCCTGACAGAGCTCAATAATTTTGGTTTTCAAATTGGTATATTATCATATGAGCATACGGTACAAATTAAGAAAAATTATGAAAATATCAGTGCAATTGTAGTTAGAGTCGGAGAAATTACTGATGTAAAGGAAGATATTTATTTAGTAATTTATCCTAATCATCTGGCTGATGAGACCAAACATCTCCTAAAGTCTGTAAACTGGAGAAAAATTAGAATCCCAGATGAATTTTTGGGAGATATATCGCAGATAGAAGATCAACTGCATCATAAAGTGACAGCATATGAAGAAGAAGCGGCGCAACTCAATGAGATAGTCTATAAAAATATAGATGAAAAAGCAAAAATGTTAAATTGTATATATACAAGAATAGAGCTCGAAAAAGAAGTAATCAATTTGAGCAAGCAAATTTATCATGGAAATAATGTTTTTGTGGTTAGAAGTTGGATACCAGAAAAAGATGCGCAAGATTTAGAAAATGTTGTTGCGAGCGTAACAGATAAATATGTAATGGTAAATAAAAATCCAGAAGAATTTGATAAAAAGATTATGCCGCCAACATTGCTTAAAAATAATAAGTTGTTTAAGCCGTTTGAAATGATTGTAAATCTATATGGTTTGCCGTCATATAAAGAGTTTGACCCTACACCATTTCTGGCAATGACAATGTGTCTTATATTTGGAATAATGTTTGGTGATATAGGACAAGGAGCGATATATGTTTTGGCAGGATTTTTAGTTGCTAAGAAAAATGTGGCTGCCGGGGGACTACTAAAGAGATTGGGAAGCTTTTCGATAGCATTTGGATTTTTTTATGGCAGTTTGTTTGGGCTAGAACAGCATCAGTTGCCGTGGTTGCCAAGTATATTGGGCGGATCGCCGCTAGATCCCGAGAATATTTTACCAATTTTGATTGCTAGTGTTATCGTTGGTGTAGTGCTATTAACGCTTTCATATTTTATAGGGATTGTTAACAGTCTAAAACAAGGAGACATAGAACATGGCGTTTTTGGAAGCCATGGTATTGTTGGATATATTTTTTATTTAAGCTTGGTATTAACGGCAGTAGCGTTTACGGGAGTTATACCAATATCACCATTAGTTTTTGCAACTATATTAGTTATAACTTTGATTATTATGGTTTTAAAAGAGCCACTTACTCATTTTATGGAAGGCAAGCGTCCTTTAATTAAAGGTGATAAAGGAAGCTACTTTGTGGAAAATGGATTTGAAGGGCTAGAGACTTTGTTAAGTGCGCTTAGTAATGCAATATCATTTATAAGGGTGGGTGCGTTTGCACTAAACCATGCAGGATTATTTATGGCATTTTTAGTTATGGCAGAGCTTGTGGAAAGTCCAATTCTAAAAGTTTTGATTATAATTATAGGAAACATCTTGATTCTAACATTAGAAGGACTAGTTGTTTTTATTCAGTGTTTGAGACTTGAGTATTATGAAATGTTCAATAAATATTTTTCTGGAGAAGGATATGCATATAATCCAATCGTTTTAGGTAACAATAAGGAAAGTATATAAATATTAAAAATAAGAAAGAGGTAAAAGAACAATGATGATTATTACAACGATTTTAGCAGCAGTTATTGCAGGAATTACAATCGAAGCTGGCATTAGCGCAGTGAAAAACAAAAAACAAGGTAATATTAAAAAGGCAATTCTAACAACAGTAGCTCCGTTTAGTACTTTAATAGTTATGGCGTTGGCGTTTATTATTTTTGATGGCGATGTTCTTGCAACAAATGAAGTAGTGGCAACAGTGGCTGGTGTTTCTGTAGGTGAAGGATTTAAATATATAGCTGCAGCATTAAGTACAGGTATGGCAACAATCGGAACCGGACGCGCAGTTGGTGCAGTTGGATCTGCGGCGATCGGAGCAGTATCAGAAGATCCAGCAATCTTAGGTAAGACATTAATTTTTGTAGGTATGGCAGAAGGTATCGCGATTTATGGTATGATTATTTCAATTTTAATTTTGTTTGCATAGGACGAAGGATATGAGAACTTTTTTAATTAGTGATAACAAGGACACCTGGGTTGGAATGCGTCTTTGCGGTGTAGATGGAGTCGTAGTACATTCTAGAAAAGAAGTACTAAACGAAATCAATGCGGTTTTTCGGGATGATACGATCGGTCTTTTGCTTCTTACAGAAAGAATTGTAGATCTGGCAAAAGAAGAAGTAATGGAATATAAGCTTAAAAAGGCGATTCCAATGATTATAGAAATTCCTGATAGACATGGAACAATAAGATCTGGAGATGCTATTTCACAATATATTAGAGAATCTGTGGGCATTAAAATTTAAAAGAGAGGTGAAAAAATTGGTAACCCTAGAACAAAAACTTGCCTTGTTCTCAAAGCTTATGCAGCAAGACATATCAGATAATTTACAAGAAGGTCGTGCCAAAATAGAAAGCGATTATAGAAAAAGACGAGCGCTTCAAGAGCAGCAAAGCAAAGAGAAAGCCAAAAGATATGTGGACGATCATAAAAAAATTATCGATACAAAAATTGCACAATATAAAGCGAAGGCAAAGCTTGAATCAAAAAAGGAAATCATGCAAGTAAAAGAGGACTGCATCCATGTTATAGACGAATTGCTAAAGGATAGAATAAATGAATACACTGACACTGCAGAATATCAGACATGGATTATAGAAAGCGTAAAGTCTCTAAAAGAATATTTTGATCAAGAGGTTGTGATATATCTTTCACCAAAAGACTTAAAAAATCAAAAGGAAGCAATAATAAATGAACTGGAAGCTGAAGGCGCAAATACTAAATTTGTTGCCTTTGATCTAAATGATAAAATTGTTTTAGGAGGCTTAATTGTAAAAATAGAAGCTTCAAATATGCAAATAGATTTATCGTTAGATAGTGTGCTCGAAAACAAAAGCGAAGAGATTTCTCAACTTGTTCTGACTGCTATCGAGAAGGAGTGTGAAGAACTTGAAAAATAAAGGGAATGTTACGCTTGTAAATGGCCCAGTTGTTATGGGTTCTGGAATGGGTGCATTTAAATTAAACGAGATGGTAACTGTTGGAAACCAAAGATTAATAGGAGAAGTTGTTATTTTAGAGCAAGATAGAGCCACTGTGCAAGTATATGAGGAGACAGAAGGGCTTAGAGCAGGCGAAGAAATTATTTCGACGGGTGATCCTCTGTCAATTAGCCTTGGCCCTGGTATGCTTGGAAATATGTTCGATGGAATTCAAAGACCTCTTAAGAAAATTGAAAGTATTTCTCCAAATTTTATTCCAGAAGGTATTGGTCTTCTTTCTATAGATACCGAAAAATTATGGGAAGTAAAGCTAAACGTTAAAGAGGGAGATTACCTCGCAGCAGGAGCGGTATATGGAACTGTTCAGGAGACCGCTAGCGTATTGCATAAGTTATTGGTACCCCCTCTAGTTGCTGGAAAAGTAGTAGAGGTAAAACCAGATGGCGAGTATAAAATAGAAGATACAGTTGTGGTAATAGAGCTTAAATCGGGTGCCAGACATGAATTGACTTTAGTTCAGAAGTGGCCTGTTAGAAAGGGTAGACCAACCAAAGAGCGTTTGCCCATATATAAACCACTAATTACGGGGCAACGTGTAATAGATACGTTCTTTCCTGTGGCGAAGGGAGGCACAGTTGGGCTTCCAGGAGGGTTTGGAACGGGCAAAACTGTAACGCAACATCAGCTAGCAAAATGGTCTGATGCCGACATAATCGTATATATCGGTTGCGGAGAGCGTGGAAATGAGATGACAAACGTTCTGGAAGAATTTCCTAGTTTGATTGACCCTAGAACAAATCGTCCTTTGATGGAGAGAACAATCCTAATTGCCAATACATCTAATATGCCTGTTGCTGCACGTGAGGCTAGTATATATACAGGAATTACGATGGCAGAATATTTTAGAGACATGGGCTATGATGTGGCCATTATGGCGGATTCGACATCGCGTTGGGCAGAAGCACTCCGTGAAATCGCTGGCCGATTAGAAGAGATGCCTGCAGAAGAAGGGTATCCGGCTTATCTACCTTCTAGACTTGCACAGTTTTATGAGCGAGCAGGATGCGTCAAAACGTTAAATAACGAAGAGGCGTCGGTTACAATAATTGGCGCAGTCTCGCCACCAGGAGGAGATTTCTCAGAACCAGTTACAGAAAATACAAAGCGTTTTGTGAGCGCATTCCTAGCGCTTGATAAAAAATTAGCTTACGCAAGACACTATCCGGCAATTAACTACCTCACAAGCTATAGTAGTTACGTAACTATATTACATGATTGGTATCGCGATAATGTGGCTCCGGATATGATGTATATTAGAGGAAAGATGGTTAAGTTGCTGCAAGAAGAAGAGAAGTTGAATGAGATTGTTCAGCTGATTGGAGAGGATGTTTTGCCAAACGATCAGCAGTTGATCCTAGAAACCGCGAGGACAATCAAAAAGAGCTTCTTGCAACAAAATGCACTTCATAAAGAAGATACCTATGTAAGTCTTGAAAAGCAATACAAGATGCTAAAGGTCATTGATGTATTTTATGAGAGTGCATTGGCGTGCGTAAAATTAGGAATACCTGTTTCGATTATTAGAAAAGTTCCGATATATCAAGAAATAATCAAGATGAAATATGATGTGCCAAACTCAAATCTTGCACTGCTAGATGAGTTAACAGATAAAATTAAAGCAGGATATGATGAATTAAAAGCTAAATATCAAGAGTAGGAGGGTGTAGAAATGGTAAAAGAGTATTTGAAACTAGATAAAATCCAGGGCCCTCTTATTATGCTAGATGGTGTATCAGAGGTTGCTTATGGAGAGTTTGTTAAAATTACAGTGGATAGTAGGGAAATACGTTCGGGAAAAGTTATCAAAATAGATGGCGATTATGTAGTAGTGCAAGTGTTTGAAGGGACTACAGGAATTTCGACTGAAAATGTTGCTGTGCAATTTACAGGAAAACCACTGGAGATAGCATTAAGCCCAGATATTCTGGGGAGAACGTTTAACGGAGTTGGAAAGCCCATTGATGGTGGATTAAGTATCGCATCGACGCATCGTGAAAATATCAATGGACGTCCTATAAATCCTGTCGCTAGGCAGTATCCTAGAAATTTTATTCAAACTGGAATTTCTGCAATTGATGCGCTAATGACATTAATTCGTGGGCAGAAGTTGCCAATATTTTCCGGAAATGGTATGGCGCACAATGAAATAGCGGTCCAAATTGTAAATCAGGCAAAAATCGAAGGTGCGACAGCAGAAAATTTTGCCATAGTATTTGGAGCGATGGGCGTTCGCCACGATGATGCCAACTATTTTAGAAAGAGTTTTGAGGAGTCTGGAGCATTAGACCACGTTGTTATGTATTTAAATTTGGCAGATGATCCAATTGTAGAAAGGATTTCTACACCGAGAACCGCTCTTACGGCTGCCGAATACTTAGCATTTGAGAAAAATATGCATGTATTGGTTGTAATTACAGATATGACTAGCTACGCAGAAGCTCTAAGAGAAATGTCATCGATTAGAGGAGAAGTACCATCTAGAAAAGGCTATCCGGGATATTTGTATAGTGACTTATCTACAATTTATGAACGCGCTGGAATGCTCGAAAATAAAGAAGGGTCCATTACATTGATACCAATTTTGACGATGCCAAACGATGATATCACGCATCCAATTCCAGACCTTACAGGATTTATTACCGAAGGACAAATAGTTCTAAGCCGAGAATTAAATCAAAAGCAAATCTACCCGCCAATAGCAATACTGCCGTCTTTGTCTCGTTTGATGAAGGATGGCATTGGAGCAGGATACACTCGCGAAGACCATGTAGACCTCACTAATCAGCTATTTGCAGCGTATTCGCATGTTCAAGATATTCGCTCGCTTGCACAAATTATAGGAGAAGATGATCTAAGCGAAATAGACCAGTTGTATTTAAAGTTTGGCAAAAAGTTTGAAGAAAGATTTATTTCTCAGGGAAATCATGAAAATAGGAGTATCACAGAAACATTGGACATTGGATGGGAAATGCTTCGTATTTTACCTAAAGAGGAGCTAGATAGAATCCCGCCTGAAATGCTAGATAAGTATTGGGAGGTGTAATCTATGGCAATGCAAGTTGCACCAACTAAGAGTAACCTACTAAAGGCAAAGGCGTCGCTGGAGCTTTCAAAGTCTGGATACGAACTGCTAGATAAAAAGCGCAACGTTTTGATACGCGAAATGATGGAGCTAGTAGAAAAGGCAAAGTCGATGCAGACTGGGATAGGCGATATAATGGCGCAGGCGTATTTGGCGCTGCAAAATGCAAACATCACAATGGGTATCCAGAAGGTAGACGAAATTGCCTATAGCATTCCAAAAGATGAAAAATTTGAAGTGTTACCAAAAAGTGTTATGGGATCCGTAATTCCAACAATTAGATATGAAAAAAGCCCACTAGTGCCACATTATAGTTTCTATGAATCTAATAGTGCCTTTGATAAGGCAGCGCTAAAATTTAAAGAAGCTCAATACCAAATCTATGAGCTTGCTGTACTAGAAAATTCGATTTACAAATTGGCAAAGGAGATTGAAAAAACTCAAAAGAGAACTAATGCTCTATCTAATATTCAAATTCCTAAGTACAAAGAACAAGTAAAACAAATTAGTGAAAGTTTAGAAGAAAAAGAGAGAGAAGACTTCTTTAGGTTGAAAAAATTAAAAAATAAAAAAAATATTATAGAGGCCGTTATGGTCTCTTTTTTTTTGCGAACAATATACATCACAAAATATTTTTTTGTAAACTATTGTACTTAAAAAATAATTATGTTATACTTATATATATAAACAATATAAAATTGCAACAACTTTTCTACATAAATATATTTTATATGTAATTTTTGTTGTTTAACTATATCTTTAGCTGCACATCTAAGATAGATATAATTATAAAACAGAAACGTTTCACAAGGATGCAGTTGAGGAGAATTTCATAAAGGAGGCAGTTCTTTTGGAAACAGTAATAGAGCAAAAAAAAGTATCGCGTAAACCAAAGAAAGCTAAGAAAGTTAAATTAACTCCAGAGCAAAAGAAAAAACAATTGAAAAAAATGGCGGGTATGTGGCAGCTGTATTTGCTATTGGTTTTGCCAATCATATATTTCTTGGTATTTCAATATTTTCCGATGTATGGTGCGCAAATAGCGTTTAAAGACTATCTGACAGTGGAAGGTATTTGGGGAAGCCCATGGGTTGGGCTTAAACACTTCGAGCGATTTATAAACTCGGGCAAAATGTGGGAACTTGTTAGAAACACATTATCGATCAGTTTATATGCCTTGTTTATGGGATTACCATTCCCGGTTATGCTAGCACTAATGTTTAGATATATTCCGTTTAAGAGATATGGCAAGTTTATACAATCTGTAACATACGCACCTCACTTTATATCAGTGGTTGTTATGGCGGGTATTATTGTAGAAGCTTTAAATCCTCGTGGAGGTATGATTGATACAATCGTTGGTTTGTTTGGCGGAGACTGGGAAATAAATCTTATGGGGATCCCCGAAGCCTTTTCGTCTGTATATGTTTGGTCTGGAATATGGCAAAACATGGGATTTAGTGCTATCATCTATTGTGCCGTGTTAGCAGGGGTGGATACGACCTATCATGAGGCGGCGATGGTTGATGGCGCAACTATGTTCCAAAGAGTTTGGCATATAGACATACCGTTTTTGATTCCACAAGTTGTTTTAAGCTTAATTCTTGGAATGGGTAACGTTTTGAATGTAGGATTTGAGAAGGCACTACTATTACAAAATACTCTAAATGCGAGCAAGTCGGAGATGATAAGTACGTATGTATATAAAATGGGTATCGCGGCATCGCTACCAGATGTTTCTTATACAACAGCCATTGGTTTGTTTAAGTCGGCGATAGCATTTGTTTTGGTTATTGTGGTAAACAAAATTGCTAGAAAGTATGGTGAGATGAGCATATGGTAGAAGAGGCAAAAGCAGTAGAAACGGTAGATTATATAAAGGTAAAACCAAGAAATAAAATACAAAAGATGTTGGCACCAGAAATAGGGGATGAAATAGGCACATCTATTATCACTACCATATTTGCGACATTTATATTATTACTTATTGTATACCCACTATGGTTTATTATCATCAATTCATTTAGCTCTGGTAGGGCGGTGGCCGCAGGTGAAGTATATTTTTGGCCAGTAGAAATAACTTTAGATGGATACAAAGCAGTTTTGGATCACCATTTGATTATACCAAGTTTTAAAAATTCGATTATGTATATGCTAGTGGGTACAACAATCAATGTGTTTATGACCGTAATCACCGCATACCCATTGTCTCGTAAAGATCTAATCGGGCGATCAAAGATTACTCTATTTTTTGCATTTACAGTGTGGTTTAATGGAGGAATGATCCCAACCTTCTTGCTATATAGAAGCCTGGGAATGATTAACACTTTTTGGGTAATGGTAATTCCTGGGGCAGTTGCAATGGGGAATATGGTAATTACAAGAACATACTTCCAAAAGACAATACCAGAAGAGTTACTAGAAGCGGCAAAGATCGACGGTGCGTCAGATATAGAATATCTATTGAAAATCGCGCTTCCGCTTGCTAAGCCAATATTGGCAGTTATAACGCTCTATTATGCCGTAGGTCACTGGAACCAATTCTTTGCAGCATTACTATATATAAATGATCCAGATAAGTATCCAATCCAATTAGTACTACGCGACATCCTATTCCAAGGAGAGACCGCATTTGGTGGAGACGCAGGCTCGCTGAGCTTAGAAGATATGGCAATATTAGAGAATTTACAACAGATATTGAAATATTCAGTAATCGTTGTTAGCGCATTGCCGATGATGATCATTTATCCATTTGTACAAAAATATTTTGTTCGTGGCATTATGTCAGGATCAGTTAAAGGTTAAGAGAATTATGCCCCTCAAATTTTACGAGGGGTTTCAAACAAATATATTCTAAATATAAAAGTAGTACATAAAAAAGAGGTGAAGACAACTACAGCTGCTATCAAATATAACATGTCATGATAAATATCATGGCGAAATATAATATAAGTAATAATGACACTACTAGGAGGAAATACAATGAAAATCAAAAAATTATTAGGTTTAGGATTGTGTACATTGGCAGCAGGAATAATTTTTGTGGGGTGCGGTTCTGATGATTCTGAATCTGCAAGTGTGAGCGATGATATTTATACGGAATCAGGTTATCCAATTATTAAAGAGGGAAATGATGTGTCTATAAGTTTTTTTACAGGACTGAGAGCAAGTGTAAGCACATATGATTCTAACGTAAATCCTACAACAAAGCATCTGGAAGACTTAACAGGCATAAAAATGGATATCACCGAGACAACATCAGCTGATAAAAAGCAAAAATTTAACGTAATGATGACAGGTGGTGATTATACTGATGTTATATTAGACATGTGGAGCACGCATTCAGAATTGGCTTTATATGGAAGCCAAGGTATTTTTATTCCGCTAGAAGATTTGATTGCAGAACATGCGCCAAATATTCAGGCGGCTCTTGATGCGCATCCAGAAATTAGAGATACGTGGACTATGGAAGATGGGCATATGTACACTATTCCGCGTATTGGTAACTCAACTCACTCTGAGGTCTCTCAAAGAATGTGGATCAATAAGCAATGGCTGGATAACCTAGGGCTGGATATTCCAAAAACAACAGAAGATTTCTATGACGTACTAAAGGCATTCAAAGAGCAAGATGCTAACGGAAATGGCGATCCAAATGATGAAGTGCCTCTATCTGGTGCAATTACATCTGGCTGGAACACTAACCCGATTCCATACATTGCAAATGCGTTTATCCCATGTACTAACGCTTCTGGATATTTAAATATCGATGAGAACGGTAAAGTCTATTATGCAAGATCAACCGATGAATGGAAAGAATTTTTGAAGTATATGAACAGGTTGTATGAAGATGGGCTAATAGATCCGCTATTATTTACGCAAACCTCAGATCAGTTAATGAAGCTCGGATCAAATCCTGGAGATATAATATTGGGAGCAACAACTGGAGGCAGCGTATCGGTATTTACAAATACTTCCAATACGGCAAGATGGAATGAATATATAGCATTGCCACCGCTAGAAGGACCAGAAGGCGTGGTTTCTGCAGTGAGAGCTCCAGACTATGGCTCAGCAGTGCTTTCGATTACCAATGCGTGTAAGTATCCAGAAGCGGTAGTGAGAATGTTCGATTATCTATATACAGAAGAAGGCTTGATATGGTCTCAATTTGGTGAAATAGGAAATGGAGCTATCGATATCGCACCAGAAGGAGCGCTCAACATAATCGGTGAGCCGGCAAAATATATTCGATTGCCATTTGATAATGTAAAAGACTTAAGTTGGAATAGAATGGGGCCAGATTATCGTCCAGCAGATTATGATTTGTGGTTTACAGCAAAAGAGAATCCGGCAGAAGACATCGAGAAAGTACTATACGAATCTGCAGTAAATGACTATCTGCCAGTTGCGCAACCGCTAGAAACCATAATGCCAAAGGTTGCGTTTGATACAGAAGAGTCGCGTATAATCGTGGACGTAACAACAAACGTCAATATGTATATAGACCAAGTAACGGCAGAGTTTGTAACAGGAAAGAAAGACATCGATGCTGGCTGGGATGAGTATATAGAAACGTTAGATAGATATGGGCTCCAAGATTATTTAAAAGTACAGCAAGATGCGTATGATAGAAATCAAAATAAATAAGCGATTTTTAAAGGAGGAGCATAAATGAAGTTAGGAAAATTGGCAGTGTTACCTATGTTGGCGGCAGCGATGCTAGTAGGATGTGGTGGAGACGAGTCTGCTGCAAGCAAAGTAGCGCACGATGATCTATACACAGAGTCGGGGTATCCAGTAATTAAAGAAGGCAACGATGTAAGCATCAGCTTTTTTGTAGGGTTGAGACCTGGGGTAACGAGCTATACATCGGAGATAAATCCTGTTACTGCACATATGGAAGAGAAGATGGGCTTTGATATGGAGTTTGTAGAGACCACTGACGCAGATAAGAAGCAAAAGTTTAACGTAATGATGACCGGCGGAGACTATACAGATGTTATCCTCGATATTTGGTCGTCGCATTCGGAACTGGCATTATATGGAAATCAAGGGATTTTTATTCCGCTAGAAGATTTAATAGCAGAGCACGCACCAAACATTCAGGCAGTTCTAGATGCGCATCCAGAAGTGAGAGATACCTGGACCATGGAAGATGGGCACATGTATACTTTGCCACGTATCGGCAACTCAACTCACTCAGAAGTGGCAAACAGAATGTGGTTAAATAAAGAGTGGCTAGATAATTTGGGATTAGAAGTGCCAACCACGACAGAAGAGTTTTTTGATGTGTTAGTTGCATTTAAAGAGCAAGATGCCAATGGAAATGGTGACCCCAATGATGAAGTGCCTCTATCTGGCGCGATGTCATCTGGTTGGAACACTAATCCAATTCCATATATATCAAACGCATTCATTCCAAATACCAACTCGTCCAATTACTTAAATATTGATGAAAATGGCAAAGTTTATTATGTGAAAGCAACAGACGAATGGAAAGAATTTCTAAAATATATGAATAGACTGCATGAAGCAGGAGTTCTAGACCCACTTATTTTCTCGCAAACCAAGGATCAATTGCTAAAGCTAGGCTCAAATCCTGGTGATATAATATTGGGAGCGACAACGGGAGGAAGTGTTTCGGTATTTACCAATACGAGCAACTTTGATATATGGACCAACTATATAGCATTGCCACCGCTAGAAGGGCCAGAAGGAGTTCGCTCCGCAGCTAGAGCGCCAGACTATGGCTCAGCAACATTGTCGATCACAAATGCATGTGAGTTTCCAGAAGCCGTAATCAGATGGGCAGATTATTTGTATACAGAGGAAGGCTTGCTATGGTCGCAGTTTGGTGAAATCGGCAATGGACAGCTTGAGTATGCGAAAGAAGGAGAATTAAATATTATCGGTGAGCCCGCAAAATATACTAGGCTTCCAGCAGATAATGCGAAAAACTTGAGCTGGAATAGAATAGGATCAGATTACCGTCCCGCAGATTATGATCTCTGGTTTACTGCAAAAGAAAATCCTGCAGAAGACATCGAAAAAGTATTATATGAATCTGCCGTAAATGACTATTTGCCATGTGTACCAGATCTCGCAACGCTGATGCCTAAAGTGGAGTTTTCAATAGATGAGTCTCGTACTATTGTCGACATAATAACAAATATGAACCTTTATATAGATCAAGCAACTGCAGAATTCATTACAGGAATTAAAGATGTAGAAGAGGGATGGGATCAATACCTCGAGATGCTAGATAAAAACGGATTGCAAGAGTATTTAAAAGTACAGCAAACAGCATACGATAGATTTATGGATAAATAAACATTTTGCCCCTTCAGAAAAGTCAGTGGAGGGGCTATTTTAAAAAATAAAATTGAAACGCATATAAATTTAGGAGGAATATAAATGAAATTAGGAAAATTGTTAGCGTTATCGGCAGTGGCAGCGATGGCACTTGTGGGTTGCGGCGGAGATGAATCGGCGAGCTCTGCAAACAAGATCAGCGCGGATATGTATACGGAAGTGGGTACATATCCAATATTGAAGGATGGAGCAACGGTTTCGTTTACGGCATTTGCACCTCTAAGACCTGGCGTTACAACTTATGATTCGGAAGTAAATCATTTTAGTAAATATATGGAAGAAATGACGGGAGTTCATATTGATTTTATGGAAGCAACTCAGGCAGATGCGAAGCAAAAGTTTAACATTATGATGACCGGCGGAGACTATACGGATGTTATTTTATCGATGGCCACAGGAGTATCTGAGTTACAATTATATGGGCAGCAAGGAATATTTTTGCCATTGAATGATCTAATTGATCAACACGCTCCAAATATTAAGAAGGCGTTAGAGGATCATCCAGAAGTTATGGAGGCGTGGACAGCAGAAGATGGTAACCTGTATACTATTCCTAAAATGGGTGGGGCAACGCATTCACTTACTTCATATAGAATGTGGTTAAATTATGAGTGGCTCGACAATCTAGATCTAGAAGTACCAAAAACTACAGAGGAATTTTATCAAGTTTTGAAAGCATTTAAAGAGCAAGATGCTAACGGCAATGGAGACCCCAACGATGAGGTGCCATTATCTGGATCAATTGATGCGTGGAATGGAGATCCGATGCCGTTTTTACTTAATGCATTTATCCCGGCGTCTCCATCAAGCCAGTACATAAACATTGCCGAAGACGGATCGCTATATTATGTAAAGGCAACAGATGAGTATAGAGAATATCTCAAATATATGCATAAGCTATATGATGAAGGATTAATCGACTCGATGATGTTTTCGCAAACCAAAGATCAGCTACTAAAATTGGGTTCAAATCCAGAGATTGCAATAATGGGAGCAACGGCAGGCGGTTCGATATCGGTAATAGCAAATACGGCAGATACAGATCGTTGGACGCAATATCAGGCGCTTCCACCGTTAACAGGACCAGAAGGCGTGAGATCTGCTGCACATACCGTAGACTATGGGGCGTCGAGATTGTCTATCACAAACAAGTGCGCAAATCCAGAGGCAGTTCTCAGATATTTTGACTACATGTTTACTCCAGAAGGAAGGATGTATAATATTTTTGGAGTGGTAGGAGAAAATAGCCGCGTGGTTCCGGCAGAAGAGGGGCTATTAAACTTGATTGGCGAGCCGGCGATATATACCAGAAAGCCAGCAGACTCGGCAAAAGATTTAGCCTGGAATAATATGGGTCCAACATATAGCTGGCCTGGATATGAATTAGAATTTTCGGTAATGGAAAACACGAAAAATGATGCCGAGTATGTACTATATAACTCTGCAGTAAACGATTATCTGCCAGTAGCGCAAGATCCGGCGACTATGTTGCCACCATTGGCATTTACAACCGATGAGTCTAGAGCAATAGTGGATATCATAACAAACTTAAATTTGTATATTGATCAAGTAACTTCTGAATTTATAACAGGAATTAAAGATCCAAACGATGACAAAGAATGGGACGAATATTTGGAGATGCTAGAGAAAAATAGACTTAGCGAATATTTAGCAGTGAACCAAGCATCTTTGGATAGAAAGCGTGCCAAGTAAGATAAATGTGATGGAGGAATATAAATGAAATTAGGAAAATTGTTAGCGTTATCGGCAGTGGCAGCGGTGGCACTTGTGGGTTGCGGCGGAGATGAATCGGCGAGCTCTGCAAACAAAATCAGTGCTGATATGTATACGGAAGTGGGTACATATCCAATATTGAAGGATGGAGCAACGGTTTCGTTTACGGCATTTGCACCTCTAAGACCGGGTATTACAACTTATGATCCGGAAGCCAATCATTTTAGTAAATATATGGAAGAAATGACGGGAGTTCATATTGATTTTATAGAAGCAACTTCGGCAGATGCGAAGCAAAAGTTTAACATTATGATGACCGGCGGAGATTATACCGATGTTATTTTATCTATGTATACAGGGATTTCTGAATTACAGCTATATGGAGAGCAAGGAATATTTTTGCCGCTGAATGATCTAATTGATCAGCACGCTCCAAATATTAAAAAGGCGTTAGAGGCTCATCCAGAAGTTATGGAAGCGTGGACAACAGAAGATGGAAATTTATATACTATTCCAGAGATTGGTTGGACAACGCATTCGCTTGTCTCTCACAGAATGTGGCTAAATTATGAATGGCTCGACAACCTAGATCTAGAAGTGCCAACAACTACGGAGGAGTTTTATCAAGTTTTGAAAGCATTTAAAGAGCAAGATGCCAATGGCAACGGAGACCCTAACGATGAAGTACCATTATCGGGTTCGCTGGGTGCGTGGAATGGAGATCCGATGCCGTTTTTACTTAATGCATTTATTCCTACATCTCCGGCAAGTCAATATATTAATATTGCTGCAGATGGATCGCTATATTATGTAAAGGCAACAGATGAGTATAGAGAATATCTCAAATATATGCATAAGCTATACGATGAAGGGCTAATCGACCCCATGCTATTTTCGCAAACCAAAGATCAGCTATTAAAATTGGGTTCAAATCCAGAGATCGCAATAATGGGAGCAACGGCAGGCGGTTCCGCATCGGTAATATCAAATTTAACAGATACAGATCGTTGGACACAATATCAGGCGCTTCCACCATTAACAGGACCAGAAGGCGTGAGATCTGCTGCCCATAATGTGAGTTACGGTTCGGCGAAGTTATCCATTACAAACAAGTGCGCAAATCCAGAGGCAGTTCTTAGATATTTTGACTACATGTTTACTCCAGAAGGATCAACGTATAATGTGTTTGGCGTGGTCGGAGAGTATAGTCGGTTGATTCCGGCAGAAGAAGGAATGCTAAACCTGATTGGCGAGCCGGCGATGTATATAAATACGCCAGCAGACTCTGCGAAAAACTTTGGATGGAATAATATGGGTCCTATATATAGCCATCCGGGCCATGAAGTTCGATATGCTGTAAAAGAAAATACAGAGCACGATATTGAGTATGTACTATATAACTCTGCAGTAAACGATTATCTGCCAGTAGCGCAAGATCCGGCGACTATATTGCCACCATTGGCATTTACAACCGATGAGTCTAGAGCAATAGTGGATATCGTAACAAACTTAAATTTGTATATTGATCAAGTAACTTCTGAATTTATAACAGGAATTAAAGATCCAAACGATGACAAAGAATGGAACGAATATTTGGAAATGCTAGAGAAAAATAGACTTAGCGAATATTTAGCAATAAACCAAGCATCTTTAGATAGAAAGCGTGCAAAATAAGATTATATAGACGATGAAAAGGCAGCTGCGACAGTTACCATTTTGTCGTTTTTTTTTGTAAAGTTGAAAATTGCATAGTTATATGGTATATTAAAATTATTTGTTACAAGAAGGGGTGTATCTATGGAAAAATTATTTGTACAGGTATTTATTGTTAAAGGAGATCCGTTTGTTAAAAGTGAATATGAACCATACGAAGTAAGCTCTGAGAAGATTAGTGTAATAGAAACAGTGGGCTGCTTACCAATTAGTCATATAGCAAAGGAAAATTTGGAAAAATTGATCCATAAAACTGTAGATACGGTGGAGTTTTTGCCATTTAAAGTTATAACCAAAGGCAGTGACTTGTCTGAGATTGATGTTAACGCAATAGAATGTGCAATGCTAATAACTGCAGCAGGTGAAAGCCAAGAGGTGATACAGAAACTGACGATGTTAGATGCTGTGAATAAGATCGTGTTTGCTGCGACGATTACGCCAAACCATACGATTATTGGTGGAGTGGGTTCGCTACAACGAGATAAAATATTTATAGCGCTTGATCTGGAAGATGCTGTTGAGTATTTGAATACGTTGCTGATTAAAAAGAAACTGAAAGACTCAAAAATTTTGATGTTTGGTGGGGTATCGACTTCGGTTGTAGATAGCGAAACAGATCCTAAAAAAGTGGCGGACAAGTTTGGCGTTGCGATAGAGCAGGTACCGATTGTAGAATTAAAAGAACGTATAGCAAAAGTAAATTTGGAGGAAAGTAAAAAAGTTGGTAAAAGGGCAATTCGGCTTGGGGCTGGTGCTGAGAAAATAGAAGTTGTGAAAATGGCAGATTTTGAGAAAGCCGCTGCGATGTCTATTGCGATGACGAAGATGATTGCAGAGACAGGGGCAACTGCAGCGTCGGTGGATTGCAGTGCAATATTTGCAGAAGGTGTAGTGGCGCCTTGTATTCCAATTCATGACATAGAGATGACTGGCATTCCCGCAGCATGTGAAGGAGATTTAAACTGTTTGATACTTAAGATAGTGGCAGATTTTATAGCAAAGGCGCCAACGTTTATGGGAAACCTAGGGCCTATGGATAAAAATAAAAATACATTTAGCTTGTGGCATCATACGGCTCCCATAAATTTTTTTAAAGATGGAAAGTATTCGCTAAATACTTATGGATATAAAGGAGTACATTTTGTTTCTGATGTTGCGGAAGTAAAGCAAGTAACGGTTCTAAAATTGGCAAAAAGTTTGGACAAAGCTATAATAATTAGAGGCGAAATAGAAGGCTCATCAAACTATGGTCACTGCATAGCAATGAATATCAAGATTGCCGATTTGCGAGAGTTTGTGCATAAGCATTTGCTGGGAAATCATCATGTGGTGATGCTAGGTGATTATAGCGAAGAAATGAAAAGGATGCTGCAAAGTCTTGATGTAGAAGTGGAGGTTTGCTGATGAAAATTTATATAGCAGATGATGACGAAGATATTAGAGGAATAATTGGTTCATTTTTAAAAAATAGCGGATATTTGGTGAGTGTATTTGAGACTGGCGATGCGCTGTTGGCAGAGTTTTTGAAGAATCCGTCGGATATGGTCATTTTGGATGTGATGATGCCGGGAACAGATGGAGTGACGATATGCAATAAAATTAGAAGCAAGTCAAATGTACCCATTATAATTGTCTCGGCAAAAGATAGTGAAATAGATAGAATAAACGGAATCACGATGGGGGCAGATGACTACCTCATTAAACCGTTCGCACCTATGGAGCTGGTGGTTCGCGTGGGGGCAATATTTCGAAGAATGAGTCTGCAAAGTAGCAATCAAAGTAACAATGCTGATGAATTAACATATGGCGACATCAAATTGAATACATCGTTTAAAGAAAGTTTTTGCAATGGAGAGGCATTTGCTCTTACCCCAACCGAATTTGCATTGCTAAGCTATATGTTTGCAAACCAAAGCAGAGCCGTATCGCGAGAAGAGTTGCTAAAAAATGTGTGGGACAGTGAGTTTAGTAACGATACCAAAGTATGCGACGATGTGCTCAAGAGGTTGCGAAAAAAGCTAGCCAATACAACTGTGCGCGTTATATCTGTGTGGGGATATGGATTTAAGCTAAAATTGGAGGAATGACGATGCGTACAATGAGAGAAAAAATTGCCAGAGCATATATCCTAATGGCAATATTAATACCCGGAACAATTTTTGTACTATTTAATGCGATCGTATTTCAGTATAAAACTATTAAAGCAAAAGAGGATTTAACATATACCGTACAAAAAGTTGCCGAAAATTTAGAATCGACCAAGGTGTCGATGCCAGATTTTATGAAGTTGCTAAAGACGGGGCCATCTATGGGAAAAATCGAGCTAGTGATCTATAATGTAGACAAAAAGTTTGCTAGATTTACGGGGGCGCCAAACAACTTCGTCACGCCACAAATAGCAACCGCTGCATATACGACATTAGACAACTTAGCAGCAGATGAAATGGGAATTTTTAGGATAAACGGTGAGCGATATTATGTTATGGAGGTTAGGTCAGATATTATATCAGATGCCGAAAAGATCATTTACATAACGAAAGGACTAATGATAGATGATTTTGTGGCTGTTGTAAATATACTTTTGGTGCTAGTATCAAGTTTGGTAATATTCATTGCAGTACTAATTATTCAAAAGGTGGCAAGATCGATAGCAACGCCGATTGAGAAGATTACTGCGATGGTTGAACATATGAATCCGACAGAGATTATAGAAATAGATGTGCCAGCAGATTCGGTGGAACTTTTTAAGCTCACGAGTGAAATCAATTTACTAAATAAACGAATTTATGATTTCCAAAAGTCGCAAAAGATGTTTCTTCAGAATGCCTCGCATCAAATTCGGACACCTCTGATGAGTATTCAAGGATATTCGGACGGCCTAGAAATGGGCATATTTACGGATACCGCGGCGACAGTAAAGTTGATTTCGAAGCAAGTAACAAAGCTTTCCAATTTGGTGAACAGCCTACTGATACTTGCAAGGGCAGAAAATTTTAAAGAAAATGAAAAATTTGAAAAATTGAGTTTAAGCATGTTTATAGAAGAGATGGGGACAGAATACGAAGTATTGGCAGAGCGAAGCGGAATAACATTGGCGGTAGATGCCGCAGAGGGAGTTTTTGTAAATGGAAACAGCGAGCTGCTTAATGGAGCCATTGGCAATATTCTGTCTAATGCTCTAAGATATGCAAAGGCAGCGATAGAGGTATCGCTAACAACCATTGCCAACGAGGCGATAATAATAATAAAAGATGATGGCGATGGGATAATAGAAGGAGTAGATGTATTTGAGAGATTTGTTAAAGGGAATGATGGGAATTTTGGGTTAGGTCTTTCTATTGCAAAGACTGCAGTAGAAGCGCTGGGAGGCAAAATCTTTGCAGACAACGACGGCGGCGCAAAGTTTACTATAATCTTGCCAAAATAAAAGGAGCATGTTTTAGCATGCTCCTCTTTTTATTATAATTCGTCGTCTACAAAATCTTGGTCAAGTATAGAATCGACAAGGTTAGTAGAGTGATCTGATATTCTTTCTAAATTTGATAGCACATCGATAAATACTATACCTGCTAAAGGATTACATTTTTCCTCCGAAAGTCTTTTGATGTGTCTTTTTCTAAAACGAACTTCCATTTTGTCAACTTGATCCTCAAATTCATAAACTGTTTTTGCGAGCTCGACATTGTTAGTTGTAAATGCTTTTAACGCAGTAGAGTAGGTCTCCAAAACAAGATCCGTCATCGAAACAAGTTCTTCCGCGGCACTTGCAGAGAAGGTTGCGTTAGATTTGATAAGACTTAGCGTAAGCTCCGCTATATTTTCGGCATGGTCGCCAACGCGTTCGATATCGCTAACATTGTGGAATAGCTTATTTACAGTATCGGTTTCGTCGATAGATAACGCAGCATTTGATAGCTTTACGAGATATTGATTGAGTTCGTGTTGCATAGCATTGATTTTTTTCTCGACTTCTATAACATGTGTTGCTTTCTCTTCGTCGCCAGTGAGAATTGCCGCAAAGGCATGTTGTAAGTTATTTTTAGCTATTTTACCGAATGCATAAACCTCTTTTGCTGTACTTTCTACTGCAAATGATGGAGTTTCGAAAATTCTGGTATCAAGATGGATGTTGATCTCTGGAGTAGCTTCAAAATCGGTAACAGAATCTGGAACAATTTTGGTAGCAAGTTTTACGAGCAACGCTGCAAATGGGAATAATAACAATGTATTTAAAATGTTGAACACACTATGAACGATACTAATTTCAGTTGTTGAGATTAAGGTTTGACCTAGAGCAGGAGTTATGAATTGGAAAGCTATTATAGCTATTATACCGAAGAGTATAGATCCGATTATGTTAAATAAGAGGTGGATTACGGCAGCTCTTTTGGCATTAGTGTTAGCACCAATACTTGATAGTATCGCGGTAATTGTAGTTCCTATGTTTTGGCCTAATATAATGTAAATTGCAGTATTCCAAGGTACGAGTGCCGCAATAGCGAGTGCTTGAAGTATTCCGACTGAGGCTGAAGAGCTCTGAATCACTGCTGTTACAAGTGCTCCAGTAAGTATTCCAAGAATAGGATTTGAGCCGAGAGTAATGAATAAATCTTTGATTCCTTGAAGTTCACGAAGCGGTTTTACTGCTCCACTCATCATATCTAGACCCATAAAGAGTGCACCAAATCCAAAAACAATTTGGGCGATGTATTTGATTTTTTGATCCTTAGTTATCATACTGATAGTAACACCGATTGCAACGAGTAAAGGCGCAATTGTCGATGGAGATAGAAAATCTACCCATTCGCCAAGCGAGACAATCCAAGCAGTTACTGTAGTACCAATATTCGCGCCCATAATTACGCCGACTGCCTGTGTAAGTGACATAAGCCCCGCATTAACAAAACCGACTATCATAACAGTTGTAGCAGAAGAGCTTTGAACCACTGCAGTGACTAATGCACCAACCAGAACACCTAAGATGCGATTATTAGTAAGTGCACCAATCAGGTTTTTCATTTTATTACCTGCTGATTTTTGAAGACCGTCACCCATATAATTCATACCGAATATAAAGATACCAAATCCTCCGATAAAGTTGAGTGCCATTTGTGTGAAGTCCATACTAATCCTCCATTGCTTTTTTTTTCATTCTAGCATACTTAAGATGTATATGCAAGTAAATTTTTAAACATAATATTACGAGAATATTTGAAAATATAATATAAAATATGAAAATAATTTAATAAAAATTATAACATTGTGATAAACTATCGAACATATAAAATAAAGGCTGGAAAGAGTATGATTCTGTCGCAGCCTCCGGAAATATAATTTAAATTACTTCTGCAAAAAACTTTTCTCTCGTGGATTTTGTAACACACTCACCCGTAATCGCAAATGTTGCCTCAAATTTAATATCTGTGGCAGAGGCACCGATGAGAATTTTGTATTCGCCAGGCCTAATTACAAATTGACCATCTGCGTATCGGCCAAATTGATCCAAATAAAATCGCATCGTGATGGTTTTTGTTTCACCAGAATGTAACGGAGTTTTGGCAAATCCAAGCATCTTTTTTGTTGCTGCAGTTTCAAAGTAGAATTGCGTGATTTCTGCACCATCGATCAAACCAGTGTTGGAAACCGTGAAGGTAACATCGAAGCTATCGTCTGCTGTTGCCGCGACACCAGCTACTGCAAAGTTACTGTATTCATAGGTGGTATAACTAAGGCCAAATCCAAATGGAAACATCTGAGGTCTGTCGGTATCGCGTAGGCATACAGGAACCTGCTCTGTTGCGTCGGGAATGGTAACGGCCAGCTTTGCCGTAGGATTGGTTTTGCCCAAGATAATTTCCGCAAGTGCAGTTCCGCCTTCTTCCCCAGGATACCAAGCATATAATATTGCGGCACACTTTTGAGCAAGGCGGGAGATTACCATCGGGCGACCTCCAAACACGACCAAAATTACTGGCTTCTCAGTTGCGATTAGCTGGTTGATATACTCTTCTTGATTACCAGGCAGATCGACGCCCTTTCGGCCAGATCCCTCGCCACAAAGGTAACGGTTTTCGCCCACCCCAGCAATGATGATATCTGCTGCTGCAGCTTTTTCGAGCGCTTTTGCAAAGTTTGCAGGAGGCACTTTTTCGAGTGGGTATCGATTGGCCGTGTTTTCGCGATCGTCTCCTCCTTGCGTTGCGATAGCTTTTTCTAATTCGTCGGTCCAGCTAAATCCGCGTTCAAAATCTATTTCAAAATTAGACTGTGCCACTAAGCCATCTAGTAAAGTTACTAATCGTGGCTCACTTCTATCGATTGGAATCTTTCTGAAAAATTCAGCAAGGCCGCCCCAGGTGTAGTCGCCAAGAAGTGAGTAGCAAGAGTCCGCATTAGGGCCGGTCACCAATATTTTTGCAGTATTGTTTACATTTAAAGGAAGGATTCCGTTGTTGTGTAAAAGCACAATAGCTTCGCGAGCAGAGACGAGTGCGCCTTCTCTAGACTGCGTATTATCAAGGTTTATATTTGTTTTTGCACATAAATCTGCAGGAAGATATTTTGTTTTAAACGCGAGCACTCTTTTTAAGGCACGGTCGATATCAGCTTCGGCAACGCGGCCAGATTTCACCAAGTCTATCAGATTCGAATAATTTGCGCCAGCTGGCAAGTCAACATCGACCTCTGCTGCCATGGCAAGTGCGGCGCCTTCTGTGAGATCCTCTTTCATTGCTCCTTTGATAGCGTTATAGTCCGAAATAATCATCTGATCAAATCCTAGGTGTTCTCTAAGTGAGCGCACTAGGAGATCTTTGGAAAATGAAGCCGCAACGCCCCGAAATTTGTGGTAGCCCGGCATCACAGATGATACGTGAGATTTTTTGACGGCAACTTCAAATGGAAACAGCGTTTCGTTAATAAAGAAGTCTTCCTCTTGGTTGGCAACACCATATCCAGCATAGTGCTTGGCAGTGGCGGCAACTCCGGCCGATTGGACTGCAGTAATAAAGGCATCTGCAAATACGGCCACCATATAGGCATCTTCGCCAAAGCCTTCTTCGAGTCTTGCCCAGTTGGCATTTGTAATTACATCCATCATGGGGCTGAGTACGTGATAGCCACCGATGGCCTTGATGCTATTTGATGCGTTTGTGGCATTTTGAGCAACGAGTGCGGGATTAAAACTACAAGCCATTCCGATCATCTGTGGAGTGGCAGTAGCTCCGCGTGCAGCTAAGCCACATATGATTTCCTCATGAAACATTATAGGGATTTTGCTATTGGTTTCTGTCATAATATAGTTTTGCAGTTGCGCCACGATTGAAGCGAGCTTATTGGCTTGGTATGCATTAGAACTTGCGTATTGACAAATGTGGCCGATGCCATCGGGAATCAGTTCGCGGCATTTTTCTATTGAAAGCTCATCATCGACCACAAGATCGCGGAGCCAAAATCCTCTAAGTTGCGCAACTTTTTCAGCTAAAGTCATATCTTTAATTTCCATTGTTATATATCCTCCCAAAATAAATATTTAAATCGTATTAATTATAGCATATAAGTTTTAGAAAAACGTAGACATTTGGACGGTTTTAGGTTAAAATGTAGAGAAAAAATATTTTGAAAGGGTTTTTTTATATGAAAAAATTGATTTGTTTAATGGTGGCAGCATTGGCGCTGGGAGGATGTATGAAAACCGGTCAGGCAGCGGTAATAGAAGAGACTACGCAAACGCCTGAGCCGGCTGTGGATACAGTAGAGAAAGAGGGGATAATTTATCCTGTTGCTACAATTACGATTAAAGGTTACGGAGACATCGTGGCAAACTTATATTATGATATAGCACCAAACACGGTAAGTAACTTTGTTGCATTAGCGGAAGCTGGATTTTATGATGGACTGATTTTTCATCGAGTGATCAAAGACTTTATGCTACAAGGCGGAGATCCAGAAGGAAACGGAACAGGCAACGCGGGATACCAAATTAAGGGTGAGTTTGCAAGCAATGGGTATAGTAACGATATAAAACATACTGAGGGAGTTTTGTCTATGGCAAGATCGATGAACCCCAATTCTGCTAGTAGTCAATTTTTTATAATGTCTGCCGATTCACCGCATTTGGATGGTGAGTATGCAGCGTTTGGAAAAGTTATTTCGGGAATGGAGATTGTTGATGAGATAGAAAACGTAAAAACCAATGCAAATGACAGACCCAAAGAAGATGTGGTAATTGAGAAAATTACGATCGATAGAAAAGGAATAGATTTGCCGGCACCAGAAAAGATAGCTATTTCGTAGCAAAAAGAGAAGACCCCATATATGAGGGGTCTTTTTTTATTAGATTACTGTCATAGTATATGAAGTGGTATAGGTTTGACCAGGCTGCAGCGTAACAGCAAAAGGCTTGTCGTTAAACTCTCCAGATTCTCCATATATAGCAGGAAGTCCGCACCAAGGTTCAATACATACAAAAGGTGCTTTAATGCTTGGAGGACTCCAAATTCCTAATGCTTCAAACCCAGTAAATGAAAGCGAAAGTCCTTTTCCAGTTGCCTCGTTAACAAGCTTAATTTCATCGGAGTTAATTTTTCTAAAAATAAAGGCGTCGTTATCGAACAAACTATGAGATAGAGGAATCCTTTTGTTATGCATTAAGTGTATAGGATTTTCAAAGCTTAAGATGCTCTTGGTATCTGTGTTATAAACTTCTGGAGTTTCTTCTTTGTTAAATACTAAAGTATAATCAGAAAAATCTCCGCCATCTAATGGGCAGTTAAAGCCAGGATGAGCACCTAAACAAAAAATCATAGGTACGGTATCAACATTTTTAACACAATATTCGGTAGTAAATCCATTGTCATTAAGAGTTTGGGTTACAGTAAGTTTATATTTGTAAGGGTAATGAGCTAATGTTTCATCAGTATAAGTGTTTTCTAGAACGATTTTGTTTTCGATTGCTTCAATCACATCATATTCAACTTTTCTAGCATGACCATGTTTTTGTATCGTATAAGGTTTGTCATCAAATTTGATAGTCTCATTGATTAAGGCCCCAACTATCGGAAACAAAACAGGCGCGCATCCAGGCCAATACTTAGGATCAGATTGCCATAAATATTCTTTTCCAGAGCTGTCTTTAAATGAACAAAGCTCACCGCCTAGTGTTTTTACAACTGCTGTACAATTGCTATTTTTTAATATATATTCCAATTTAAAACCCTCCTTAAATGTTGTACAAAAAACATACTATCGCGTTTGGGCAAATTTGTCAAGAGCTTAGGGTTTATTTTCTATAGATCGAGCATCAGATAGCGGTTTCCTCAAGAGTAATGCGATCAAATCTGCTCTATTAAAAGGAAACAGTGGGTATAAATAACTACCCCCCACGATAGTTTTTGTTGTTGCAAGCACTGTAATATTGATAGCGACGCCAATAATGAATCCCCATAATCCGAAAATGCCGACAAGAATTAGTAAAAGAATTCTCGAAAATTTGATGCTATATCCTAGCTCGGCACTAGACTGGGTGAAGCTAGAAAGAGCAACAACAGCCATATACAATATTGCATGAGGAATGAGCCAGCCGGTTTGTATAGAATATTCTCCTAAAATTAATCCGCCAATAACAGAAAGGGACATTCCAAGTGAATTTGGTGTGTTCAGCGAAGCAATTTTAAGTGCATCGACGGCAACTTCCAAAAATAAAAATTGAACGAATAAGTCTAAGTTACTTTCTTTGGTTGGCAATATAAATGCAAGCCATTCGGGAATCCAAGACGGATTTTCAACTAGCAACACATACACTGGCGTCAAAAATAGATTCATAAATAACACGAGTACGCGTACCAACTTTAAATAATTTCCCGTCATCACCGGCAAATAGTAATCATCCATATCTTGCATAAAATCTAGAAATCCTACGGGCAAAATCATAATAGAAGGGGTATTATCAACAATAAGTAAAATTTTTCCTTCTACAATATGCGTTGCAGCGGCATCAGGGCGCTCCGTATATTTTGCACGAGGCAGAGGATTAAGCCAATTTTTGGCAGAAAGCGCCTCCACCAAGCTCTCGTCTGCGGCGGTTAAGGCCGCTACTTGAAGATTAAGCAACTTGTTCCGAATAATTTTTAAAACTTTGGCGTCGGCTCTATTAGACATATAACCGATTACAACATCAGTTTTAGAAATAGTACCAACCTGAATTAACTCAAAAGTTAGATGTGGATCTCGAATGCGTCGGCGTATAAGGGCAGTGTTAAGAATCAGCGACTCAACAAACCCGTCCTTGGCACCGCGCAAAACTTTTTCTTGGTCGGGCTCACCAATGCGACGAGTGGGGTAGTCTCGCAAGTCAACAACGGCCGCAGAGGGGGATCCGTCAAAAAGAATAACCGTTTGCCCCGAAAGTAATGCTGTGACAATGGTGTTTAAATCAGTAACTGCGGCAGCCTCGACAGAGCTTATGGCTAGTTCCACAAGCTGCGTTGCATTAAAGATAGAATTAACCGTTGCCTCGCCAAGAGCCAGGATGTCACGACGAATAAATTCGGTGTTAGATTCTTTAGTAAACCCATCTATAAGAAACAAGTAAAAAGTTTTGTTATAAAGATGGATCTTTTTTTGTAATAAATCGAAGCTTCTTTCGAAAGGCAAAATAGCTCTCAAAGTCTCGAGATTTTTATCAATTTTGTCGGATAATACCACTCTGTCACCTACCTAGTAAATTTATACTTCCAAACTAACTACATCTATACTACAAGAATCAGATGCTAAGCCATCGGCAGAAGCGGTCAATGTCAATCGGCCCGCATCGGAAGACTTTGCAATTGCGATGAGCTTGCCGTGAAATGCTTCGCAGTATGGCTGAGCAAAAATACGTGTGGATGTCGCGTCGCCCGCATCAGAAGCAACGTACTCGCCACCGCTCACCGAAAATACTACTCGGGTATTTGCATGTGGACATATATTTCCAGCTGCATCGAGCACATCAACTTCAAAATAAGCGAAGTCATCGCCGGTCGCAGCAATTGATGCCGTTTCTGCAGTAACTCGAAGCTTGGCAGGTGCCTCCGCGGTTTTGATCGTGGTTGAGAGCCCGTCATCTGCAACAACCATGATTTGGCCAGGTGCAAATACAATATCAGTCCAGATTAGACGATTTGAAAGTAGCTCGTCGTTTTCATCTTTGTGCTGAATGCCATGCGAAACACCGTTTACAAATAATTCTGCTGCATGAGCGTGAGTGTAACAATGAATATCTATCACATCGCCCTCATTCCAATTCCAGTGTGGCAGTACGTGTACAAATTTTTTGTTGGTCCAGGCAGACATATACGCATATGCTCGATCTTTTTTGAGGCCAGCAAGATCGTAGATGCCAAAGTATGAACTGCGAGAAGGCCAGTCGGAATGATACGGAGATGGTTCACCCAAATAGTCGAAGCCGGTCCAGACAAATTCTCCTAGTAAATATTTGTACTTCTTCTGTACAAAAAATTCTCGCTCAGGATAATACGACCACGGTCTGCCTAGCAAATCATATGAAGATGCTTGCAAGTCGGGAGCATTTGGTGCAATGCTAGGATACTTTACTGGAAAATAATAGTGTCCGCGAGAGCTGAGTGCAGAAGCGGTTTCGCTGCCATATAGAACTGCATCTGGATAAATTTGGTGAAAGCGGTCATATTGATGCGGCTTATAATTGACGCCAACGATATCAACTTCTGCAGTTAGCCCATTGATAAAAGCGGTTTCGGTGTTGTTAAATCCGGCGGTGGTGGGGCGAGTATAATCATGAGCGTGGCAAATATCATTAAAAAACTTGGCATATTTCCAGCCATAAATCAGCTTTTGCTCTAAAATTTCGTTGCCAATGGACCACATCAAAACGCTGGGGTGATTTCTGTCGCGGCAAACCATGGCCGTCATATCGGCAATTGCTTCTTGTTTGAAATGTTTGGCATAGCTATTTTTAAGTTTATGGAGCTCCCACTCATCGAATGCTTCGTCCATAGTTAGTAAGCCATATTCGTCGCACATATCAAGATATTCGGGAGACGGAGGATTGTGGCTAAATCGAATAGCATTGGTGCCGATATCAATAAGTTTTTCGAGCTGGCGACGTATTGCAGAAATATTTACGGCAGCACCTATCGCACCCAGGTCATGATGCATACAGACACCGTTTAATTTAATATATTTGTCGTTGATGAAAAGTCCTTTGTTTGCGTCATATTTTATAGTTCGGATGCCAAACTTGGTTGCAGTTGTGTCGGAGTTCTTTCCTTTTACATGTAGTTTAGCAGTAAAAGTGTAGAGATACGCATTTAACACTTCCCACAGATGATAATTATCTAATGCAATCTGTCCAGAGAACTTCGCTTTGTTGGAAATAAACTTTTGAGATGCAACAATGTTATTGCTCTGGTCGCAAATTTCAACTTCGAGAATATATTCTTCGGCGGCAATGATGTTGATGTCGAAATCTATCTCGGCACGTTTGCCTCGAACTGTTGGGCGAACGAATATGGCCTGATATGGGAAATACGCATCTCCTTTCTGAACCAATCGAACATTGCGATAGATCCCAGCGCCGGTGTACCATCTGGAGGCATGTCCCTCGGGGCGTACAGATACAGCAACAAGATTGGTGGCGCCAAAGTTGCAAGCCGATGTGGCATCAACGCAAAAAGAAGTGTAGCCATAGATGTGCCCGCCAACTTTGATGCCATTCACATAGACTGTGCTGTTAGACATGATGCCATCAAACTCGAGAAATACATTTTTGGTTGCAGCATCAACAAAGAACTCCTTGCGATACCAGGCCCAATCGGTAATAGGTAATCCGCCAGTTCTGCCAACGTGTACCATGGGTTTGTTGATGCCATCGGCCACGATTTTCTCAAATTGCTTATCGTTTTCCTCTGCAAAAGGTCCGTCAATGGCATAGTCGTGAGGCACCGCCACTGTTACAAAATCAGAATCATCAAAATCAATTTTATATGCATCATCCTGAGTACTTTTTGCAAATTTCCAAAATTTATCCATGCTTACCTCCAAAGTGTTGTTATATAGTTTTAGTGGTGTAGTCTTCGATATTCATAATTTCTGTTGCAAACGAATTATAAAAAGCTGGTTCGTGTGATACGACTAAAATGGTTCCGCGAAATGAGGCCAGAGCGCGAGACAATTCATCTTTGGCGTATTGGTCGAGATGATTGGTAGGTTCGTCGAGTACCAGCAAATTGAGTTCGTTGTGTAGAATTTTACATAAGCGTACCTTTGCATTTTCGCCTCCAGAAAGTACACGCATCAGGCTGGTGATGTGGTCGGTGGTAAGGCCGCATTTTGCAAGTTCGGAACGTACTTCGTGATTGGTCATAGATGGATACGCAGCCCACATTTCGTCTAACGCTGTTCGGTTGCTGACTACTTCTTCTTGTTCAAAATAACCCAAATCGATGTTTTCTCCCAATGCCACTTTTCCTGAAAATGGTGCAGTGATGCCAAGCAATGTTTTGAGTAGGGTAGATTTTCCTAAACCGTTTACACCGCATATGGCAATTTTTTTTCCACGCTCTATGCTAAAGTTCATCGGAGAGGTGAGAGCAGAGTCGTATCCGATCACCAAATCATGCGCTTCGATCAAAAATTTACTAGGAGCTTTTGAAAATTTAAAGTTGAATATAGGCTTTGGTTTTTCGCGAGGCTTTTCTAGCTTGTCCATTTTGTCTAATTGCTTCATGCGGCTTCGAGCCATTCCGGTAGTGGCAACGCGGGCCTTGTTTCTAGCAATAAAGTCTTCGAGCTTGTCGATCTCCTTTTGCTGTCTATCATACGCTTTTTGTGCTTGTTCTTTTTTTAGAGCATAGACACGCTGAAATTCTTCGTAATTGCCGACATACCTGGTGATGTGACTTTTTTCAACGTGATAGATAATATTACAGACATCGTTTACAAATGGAATATCGTGAGATACGAGAATAAACGCATTTTCATAGTTTTGCAAGTAGCGTTTAAGCCAGGTGATGTGATTTTCGTCGAGATAGTTGGTGGGCTCATCCAAAATTAGGATAGTCGGGTTTTGTAGCAGCAGCTTGGTAAGTAGAACCTTTGTTCGTTGCCCACCACTAAGCTCAGCTACATTTTTATCAAGCCCGATTTCGGCAAGACCCAGCCCGGCGGCAACTTCTTCTATCTTGGAATCTAGCACATAAAAACCACTACTGTCAAGGATGTTTTGAATCTCGGCAGCGTCTTCCATAAGGCGGTCAACATCAGAAGCTTCACCCATTTTGTCGTAAAGCTCTAGCATTTCTTTTTCGAGATCGAACAACGCGTCAAAGGCACGACGTAGGTTTTCGCGAATGGTTGTGCCCTTAATAAGTGATGATTGCTGGTCTAGGTATCCTACAGTTACGCGGTTAGACCACTTGACGGTGCCGCTATCTGGCATCAAAGCTCCGGTAATAATATTTAAAAAAGTGGATTTGCCCTCGCCGTTTGCACCAACAAGAGCAACCTTTTCACCTTTTAATAATCGAAATGAAACATCTTCTAATATGGAACGTGAGCCAAATCCGTGAGTCACGTTTGATACATCTAATACGCTCATAAAAATTCTCCTTCTGAATATATGCCTAAATATATAAAAAATCCCCTCTAGATTTGAGGGGCAATACAGTATAGCATAATTTGGAATGCTTTGTAAATACTATTAGAGTATAAAAGGATCGGTTCGAACCAGGTTGATATTAGAATTGGATGCATCATCGACATTCTGATAATGTTGCCCTCCGTGGCAATAGTGCCCATCAGCAATATCACGCATTTTGTAGACTCCTGGCTCGTTAGCAAAAGTTTGGATTAGAGAATCTCCCAGAGGAGGCTTGGCAACTACCTTGTAGGTAACGGCAGAAATATCATTAGGATTCCCTCGATGCTGAACGCTATATTGCACAGAGCTAAAACAACTAGTAGACTGGCAATCTTCATTCCAACGTGCGCAAGGTTTTGGCAAAATGTAGCGTAGCATTGTATCCTTCTTTGCTTTCATATAATTGTTGATTTGGTTGTTTAGTGTAACGGCATTATATTGGCAGTCGTAGTTTTTGGTGGTTACATCCTCAAGAACCAATAGGCCGTTTTGTGTGAGATGCGTTTCGGCAAGTGAGATAATTTGCGAAAAGATATCGGAGCCATCGAGAAAGTTATATATTTCGTTGCAAAATTTAAATGTATGCATAATATCGACAGTGCTGCCGAGGTGGAGGTTTTTTAGGGATTGAGCAATAACTTTGGGATTGTTGAATGTTATTTTATAAAGATTAGAGACGAGTTTGTTATGTTGCGAATCGAGTGGGATAAAAGACTGAATATGTTCAATGAGATGCGTTTGTAGTTGCAGAGCGTTTGCATTGCCGTCTATGGAATAAATTGTAAAAGTTTTGTTAGTAAAATAATGATTGAGGACATTTAGCAGACCAAATATATCACCGCCTGTGCCAGAACCAATTGCTATAATCTTGATTTCATCTTTTTGATCAAAAGTTTGCCAGACTATCTGTTGTGCAAATAAATTATAATATATCCGGTAGGCTTCTACAAATGTACGCGGAAAGTAGGTTCCCAAATATTTGCGATTTTGATAAGCATCGTTTTCTAAGTTTGCTTTGGTTTCATCATAGTTTGTATCATAAATTGCTCCTAAAGTGGTAAAAATATAATTTTCTAACCGGGGGTTAATACTAATCATAGTAGTGTCCTTTCTTAGTGAATTTCAAAAAGTAATTAATAATATTAGTATATTAATTCAAAATTATTTATATGCTTAACTTTTAGCCTTGATATTTGATTTTTTTGATACTATAATTTTGTGTTGTAGAGGGGTGAGAAATGTGTATTATAGCAACTTAAGAGTAAATTTAATTACAGCAACTTGTGGATACGTAAGCAAGGATTGGGGAGAGGTCAACGAGCATCCTGATGTAAATAAGTTATATCTAATTCTTGAGGGCGAAGGATCGGTAACGTGCAATAAGACAGAATATTATCCAGAGGTGGGAGATATTATGTTTGTGCCAAAGGGTTCTCTAAATTCATATGCAACCAATAAAGATAAACCATACAAAAAATACTGGTGCCATTTTGATGCAGATATATTGAGTACAGACATTGCAGTGTATTTGTCGTTTCCACTTTTGGTAAAAAATGCAAATAAAAAAATATCCTACAAGCTGTTTGCAAAGCTAGTAAAGTACCATGAGAGCAAAAATCCGATAGATGCTATATACGCAAAAGCACTGCTATTAAGAATTATACATTTCTATTTTAGTGAATGCGAGTTTGTAAAAATTAATGATGTGCCAAATCAAACTGTAATGGGAAAATTGGTAAAGTATATCGATGAAAACCTGGAGCGCAAGATTACTCTAACGGAGCTTGCTAAATTTGCGCATCTTAATGCAAATTATTTGTGTACCCTATTTTCTAGCACCTTTGGGCAAACTCCAATAGAATATATAACAAACAAAAAGATAGAGAAGGCAAAAATTTTACTGCGAACAACCACTGATACAATCGAAGAAATTTCAAATACACTGGGATTTAGTTCGCCGTTCTATTTTAGTGCAGTTTTTAAGAAGCGTATAGGATATTCACCATCGCAGTTTAGGCAATCGAGAATGGGTAAATAAGGAGGTATTGATATGAAAGTTTATTTAGTAAATGGTAGCGCAAAGCCACAAGGAACAACGTTTACCGCATTGACCAATGTGAAGGAGAGCTTAGAAGAAAATGGAATAGAAGCCGAGATCTATTGGATAGGTAACAAGGCGATTTCTGGATGCCTAGGTTGTAATGTATGTAGAAAATCTGGCAAATGTATTTTGAATGATTCGGTAAATGAGTTTGCACAGCTAGCCAAAGATGCGGATGGCTTTGTATTTGGATCACCGGTTCACTACGCCGCTGCGACGGGGTTTATTACTGCATTTATGGATAGGCTGTTTTATAGCGCTGGAAAAAATTTGGCATATAAGCCCGCCAGTGCGGTAACTGTCGCTAGACGTGGAGGACAATCGTCAACGTTCGATCAGCTAAACAAATATTTTACGATCAATCAGATGCCGGTGGTCAGCTCAACGTATTGGAACCAAGTATACGGGCTAAGCGGAGAACAAACACAACAAGATATAGAAGGAACACAGGTGATGCAAGTACTAGGCAACAACATGGCGTGGCTTCTAAAATGTATAGAAGCTGGAAAAAATAACGGCATTGTACCAAGAGAGTTGCCAGTTTTAGTGCATACAAATTTCGTGCGTTAAGAAAAAGCAATTACTGCCGAAGCTAATTCAGCAGTAGTTGCTTACATAATGTCCATAAAGCTTATTTGGTTTGACTCGGGGAGATCGCCAAGCATTCCAAGTTGATACATTTTATCGATAACGGTTTGATTGACTTTGGTTCGAGTTTTGAATTCGTCTCGTGATAAAAATGGACCATTCTTTGCAGCTTCGACAACCATGGCGGCAGCTTTGTCGCCCATCCCATCTATTGTTCCTAGAGAAGGCATGATCTGGCCATCTATAATTTGAAAATCTACGTCAGATGCAGTAAAAATATCGATCGGCTTAAACGAAAAACCTCTGGCATACATCTCCTGTACAATTCGCATATCCTTGAGTGTATCTTGATCCTTTGCAGTTTGCTTATCTTTGGGCATAGAGGTGATTGCCTTCATATTGGCTTCTAACTTTTCTTTGCCAAAACACATCAGTTCGTAGTTAAATGATGATGCGCGTATGCTAAAGAATGCCGTATAGTAGGCAAGTGGATGAAATACCTTATACCAAGCAATGCGCCAGGCCATCATAACATATGCGGCAGCGTGGGCCTTTGGAAACATATACTTAATTTTCTTGCATGACCAAATATACCAGTCGGGTACATCTTTTTCTAGCATAGCCTGTTCCCATTCGGGCTTTAGGCCTTTGCCTTTACGGACGCTTTCCATAATGGTGAATGCTGTTCCGGCTTCGAGCCCCATGCTTATTAAATAAGTCATAATGTCATCGCGAGTGCATATAACAGTTGAGATGGTGCCCTTGCCTTCTTCGATCAAAGTTTGTGCATTGCCGAGCCACACGTCGGTGCCATGAGATAACCCAGAAATTCGAACGAGGTCAGAAAAATTTTGCGGCTTCGCATCTAATAGCATCTGGATAACGAAATCTGTTCCAAATTCTGGAACTCCTAAAGACCCAAGTTGAATTCCAGAAATGTCTGCTGGCTGTATGCCTAATACTGCAGTGCCATGAAATAGCGCCATCACGTCTTTGTCGTCTAGCCGTATAGTTGCAGAAGAAATCCCTGTTATATCTTCTAATCGTCGAATAATTGTAGGATCATCGTGCCCCAGAATATCAAGTTTTAGTAGGTTGTGATCTATTGAGTGATACTCATAATGCGTTGTGATAATAGGAGTATTCACATCGTTGGCGGGATGTTGGACGGCACAAAATTCGTATATATCGCGATCATGGGGAACGACGATAATGCCGCCGGGGTGTTGCCCTGTGGTTCGCTTAACGCCAGTACATCCCGAAGCAATTCGTCGCATCTCGGCACGGCGCTTAGAAAGTTGTCGCTTTTCAAGATATTTGAATACATACATTAAGGCAGTTTTATCAGCAACAGTGCCTATGGTGCCAGCTCTAAATGCCTTGCCCTCTCCAAAAAGCACTTCTACATATTTATGTGCCTTCGATTGATATTCACCCGAAAAGTTGAGGTCGATATCGGGTTCTTTGTCGCCGTAGAATCCCAAAAATGTTTCGAAAGGAATGTCGTGGCCTTCTTTGTTGAGTGGTGTTTGGCATTTGGGACAATTTCGATCGGGGATGTCGCAACCCGAGGTGCCTGCGGAGTTGGTATCAAAATCTGTATAAAAGCATTGGGGGCATATATAGTGTGCAGCCAGCGGATTTACCTCTGTAATTCCAGACATTGTTGCTGCAAATGATGAGCCAACCGAACCTCGCGAGCCTACCAGATACCCGTGGTCGTTGGAGTCCCACACAAGCTTTTGCGCAATGATATACATCACGGCATAGCCATTGCTAATGATAGAGTTTAACTCGCGCTCGAGTCTAGCAGTAACGGGCTCTGGCAAGTCGGGGCCATAAATTTCATGAGCTTTGTCATAGCAAATCTTACGTAGCTCCTTGTCGGAATCGGCAATTACGGGAGGGCACTTGTCGGGCAACACGGGTGAAATTTTTTCGATCTGCGTTGCAATAGCATTGGTATTTTCTACAACGACTTCATATGCTTTTGCAGAGCCGAGGTAACTAAATTCGTCGAGCATCTCATCGGTGGTTCGAAAATATAACGGCGGTTGCAAGTCCGCATCTTTAAAACCTTTGTAGTCCATCAAAATACGTCTATAAATTTCGTCTTCGGGGTCTAAAAAATGTACATCGCAGGTTGCGACGACGCGCTTGCCACACTTTTCTCCAAGTTGAACTATCCTTTTGTTATAATCTTCCAAATCTTTCCTGGATGTTGCAGCATGCTTATCACTGCGTATCATAAACTCATTATTCATGGTGGGCTGAATTTCGAGATAATCATAAAAGTCCACGATGCTTTCGATGTTGTTGCTATCTCTTAGTAGTGCAGAAAAAACTTCTCCAGCTTCGCAGGCAGAGCCGATGATAAGTCCTTCACGATGCTGGGCTATCAAACTTTTTGGCATTCGGGGGCGCCGAGCGAAGTAGTCGAGATGCGATGCGGAAACGAGTTTGTTGAGATTTATGCGACCGATTTCATTTTTGACCAAGATGATGCCATGATATGTGGGTAATTTTTTTATAGCTTCGGCGGAAGTGTTGCTTAGCTCGTTGAGTTGATCGAGGTTGCGGATTTCTCTTTGCGCAAGCATTTCTATAAATTTGAGAAAAATTTCGGCAGTGGCGGAGGCATCGTCAACGGCCCTATGATGGTTTTTGAGCGACACCTTAAGTTTGTTGGCAATGTTGGAGAGCTTTGCGTTGCCAAGATTTGGAAGAAGAATTCGCGCCATAGAGACAGTGTCTATATAGGTTTTGTTAAATTCGATTGCGAGGTCGCGGGTGTTGTGTAATATAAAACCCATATCAAAATCTGCGTTATGTGCAACCAATATTGCGGAGGCGCAAAACTCCACAAACTGCGGCAAGACGGCGGCGATGGTGGGCGCATCTGCGATATCGGTAGTGGTTATGCCGGTTAATTCGGTGATATGTTCTGGGATATCGGTTTCGGGATTTACAAAGGAGCTAAAAGTATCGATGATCTTGCCGTTGCGTATTTTTACTGCGCCGATTTCGATTATCTTGTTGGATAAAGAGCTAAGGCCAGTGGTTTCTAAGTCGAAGATAACAAATTCATCTGCAAAAGTTGCGGTGGCATCGCCAGAAACAATCTTCGTACAGTCATCTACAAAATAGGCTTCGACGCCATATATAATTTTGAAGGGGTCATCTTTTTCTATACAGTGGTTGGCAATCGGAAACGCTTGGAGGCAGCCATGATCGGTTATGGCAACAGCGGGCATTCCCCACTCTTTGGCACGCTTGATCATGGCCTTAATATCAACTACACTATCCATATCGCTCATCTTTGTGTGCAGATGTAATTCTACTCGTTTAACTGGCGCAGTATCGATGCGTTTTTGGCGAAAAGCATCAATCTTCTTGACTCCCCTAATCGAGGCTAAGGCAACTTCTTTGTCAAATTTGTCATAGACTGCCACGCCCTTAACTTTATAGTAATCGCCTTTTTTAAGCTCCGATAGTAGATTACCCACTTCTTCATTAGCTGCAAATATTTTGAAGGTGATCGTATCCGTATAGTCAGACAAATCACAAATGATAATTGTTTTTTCGGAGCGAATTACTCGAGTTTCAATGTTTAATAGCTCGCCCTGAACTACAACTTCGCCGATCTCATCCACAACTTCATCGATAGATATAGCAGATCCTTCGCAATTTCGGCCATAAATCATATTGGTCATATCGACCTTTACTTTTTTGCGTGACCGATATGACGACGATGAGGATTTGGCAGTAGAAGGTAGCTGGTCAGAAGGTTTAACTTTACTGCGAACAGGTGATTCGGTCCTGATGCGTTCGATTTCCTTTAATAGATTTTGTTCGCTAATGCTATAAGTAGGAGAAGCGTCGATAGCGCCAAAGTTAAACGTAAAAGCTGCAGTCTTGTTAAATCGCTGAGCAAAAGTATCCTGTAGAAATAGTATTAATTTGTTAAAGGTTTGGTCGTTAAAAGCGTCGGTTGCGATATTAATAACGACAGTATCGTTTTCTACGCAAAAAGTGGACTCTCGTAGAATTAGATGAAATAAAAGATTGCAGCTCATAAGCTCCTCTAGCAAGATCGGGTGGTATTCTGCGACGAGTTTTTCTAGTGTGTATTCGCTAGGTAGATTATAAGAGTCCTCGATGCAAATATCAAAGTTAGCGTTGCTAAAAAGTTGAGATTTTATTTGTGTAATAATAGCTTGTTTGGTTGTAAAAGATAGCAAATTTGATGACATTGCTATAAAGAATATTAACTTATTTTGACTTTTGCTAAATTGAACATCTGTAACCAATGAATTTTTCATCGTATTGCGTAAGTTGGGATTTAGTGTTAAGTCGGTTAGTACATCAAAGAACTTTTTGTCAGCCATTGTAAAACTTCCTTCTATATATAGTATATAAGCAGTATTGGCAATCGCTAGTGTTTTTATAACAGGTGAGCCTTGCAAAAATTTTACTGATATGATAGTCTGCTAGAAGATAGTTCAATAACAAGTTTTGGAGGTATGTATGAAACATAATTGGAAATTCAAAAAAGGTGAAATGAACGATGCATATAGAATAGATTTTGACGACTCAGATTTTAGAATAGTATCTGTACCACACGATTACGCGATAGAGGGACCCTTTTCTCCGGATAACGATAAACAAGGCGAAAAAGTGGAAGCCGATGGAATCCACGATAAGATTACTCATGTTGGGCGAACCGGAGCGTTGCCAATTACCGATTGGGCTTGGTATCGCAAAGAATTTTTTGTGGACAAAGATGCCAAAAATGTATTCTTAGAATTTGATGGAATCATGTGTAACAGTACGATATATGTAAATGAAACTGAAGTGGGTGGCAGAATTTATGGCTATTCATCGTTTAGTGTAGATATAACTAGTGCTTGTAAGTTTGGAGAAAACAACTTGCTGGCTATTTCGGTGCGCCCAGAAGGCAATGCGTCGCGATGGTATCCAGGAGCAGGAGTATATAGAAATGTGCGTTTGGTTCAAAAAGGCAGTGAATATTTTCCATATTTGCCATTGTTCATACGTCCGGCAGTAAAGGGAGATTGCGCAGAAGTAGCATTCGATATTAACGTGGCAACTAATGAACAAGAGTATATGCTCGATGTTGCAATATATGACCAAGAAGGTAAATTGGTAGCATCTCAAAAATATACTTCAACGAAAGCAAAGTTTTCTGGAGAATTAGAACTTGAAAATTATCATCTGTGGGAAATATTAAATTCGTATTTATATACCTTCGAAGCAAAACTATATATAAAAGGAAAAGAAGCAGATATCGCAATAACTAAATTTGGCATTAGAACAATTGACTACGGCCCAGACAAAGGCTTATATATCAACAATAAATATACAAAGCTAAACGGTGTGTGCATGCATCACGATCTGGGAGCGCTAGGAGCCGTGGTTAATATATCTGCTATCAATCGTCAAATTGAAAAGTTAATCGATATAGGAGTAAATGCGATTAGATTTAGCCACAATCCGCCATCTCCAGAATATCTAGATGCGTGTGATAGGTATGGAATTGTAACAATAGATGAAGCATTTGATGAATGGAAAATCCAAAAAGTTTCAAACGGATACGGAAAGCACTTTAATCAAGAAGGTGAAAAAGATATTCGCACGATGGTAAAACGCGATCGCAATCATCCGTCTATTATAATGTGGTCGATAGGCAACGAAATATTAGAGCAACGATTGATATATGGCTGGAAGTATGCAAAATTTTTAAGCGATATTTGCCACGAAGAGGATCCAACACGACCTACGACGGCAGGATTTAATAACACAGAAGGAGCATTTACTAATGGGCTTGCAGCAGAAGTTGATATAGTTGGTGCCAATTATAAGCCGCATCAGTATGTGCGTTTTCATAACACATATCCAGATGCAGTATTATATGGTAGCGAAACATCATCTTGCCTAAGTTCTCGCGGGCACTACTATCTGCCAAAGCGCTACCCATCAATAGCAGAGCCGATGGAAGACTTGCAAATGTGCTCATACGATATGGAAGGGCCGGCTTGGGCATACTATCCAGAACGAGAAATATATGTGCAAAAGAAAAATGACTATCTGCTAGGAGAATTTGTGTGGACAGGCTTTGACTATCTGGGAGAGCCAACACCGTATCGCTTGGAGTGGCCATCGCGTAGCTCATATTTTGGAATATATGATTTGGCAGGGCTAAAAAAAGATCGTGCGTATTCATATATGTCGGCGTGGACAGATAAAGAATTTATCCATATATTGCCACATTGGAATTGGAACGAAGGAGATGTAGTAGATATCCATTGCTATACACACGCAAAAGAAGCGGAGTTGTTTGTAAACGGAGTTTCATATGGAATTAAGCATAAAGATGAAAACGATGAGCTTTTATCTAACAGGTTAATTTGGAAATATATAAAATTTGTGCCAGGAGAAATTACAGTAGTTGCGCAAGATAAGACCAAAATGAGTGCAACAATAAAGACAGCTGGAGAGCCGGCTCAAATAAAAATTACACCAGAGAGAACCGAAATCAAAGCCGATGGAGAAGATCTAATATACTTTGTGTTAGAAATTTTGGATAAAGACGGCGTGCTGTGTCCAAAAGCTAATAACAGAGTGGATTTAACAGTAGATGGCGGAGAGTATGTAGCCGCTGATGCTGGAGATGCGACATCGTTAAGAATGTTTACAGAGCCATACTGTGAGGCATTTAGCGGAAAGTTGGTAGCGATAGCCAAATCGTCGGCGGCGGGAACGCTAACTCTAAAAGCAACGGCGCCAGAACTGGGTGAAGCGACGGCAAAGATACAGGTAAAATGATAAAAGTATGCGCATAAATAAGGCCGTAGCAGCGAAAGAATCTGCTATGGCGTGCATATATTAGATAAGCGAAAATATGGAAATCTTATCCTGAAGCTCTGAAAGTTCACGGGATAGACTAAGATCTAGTGCTTCGTGTTGAACAAGAGGTTCATCAGATATAACGGGTGCGTTGGAGACCAATGACGGCTCTACTTTGATAGCCGTAATATCATCTATAAATATAAAAGACGTTAAAATATAGTGGTCACCCTGTTTTGATAACAAGCCGTCGTCGGGTAACGATGCGACATTTTCGAATACAGAGTTGAACCAAAATTGAATAGATTTAATCTCTGCAGGATTAACTGGCTTACCAGATCTTTGACCAATAAATTGATCAAATGGGATGGTGATGTATTTGGCTTCAGTAGTTTTCATAAAGTCGGTAAGTTCTGTTTCAAACTCTTCCTGTGCAGTTGATAGCTGAACCACAAATTTTTGGCCATACCCATCGGGTTGAATCCACATACTAAGTGCGTTGTAATTAAACTCTTCGGAGATTTTAATCTTTTTGCCAGAAACAAAGCCTGCCCATACAGTAGTTCCGCGATAATCTAGCGTATAGTTTAGTTGTCCCATAAATTGCCCTAGTCCTTCATATTGAGGATACAAATTAAATGATGCGCTACTTCCGGCGGCAGCGGTAGAGTCGCCATATGCCAAACGAACAACTTCGTCGTAACCAAAGTAGTATTCAAAGTTTTCAAAGATATGTTGCGGAGGAGAAGGTCTTTCTTTGCCGATGCTAATAAATGAAACCTGTCCTAATAGTTTTCCGTCAGCAAGTAGTGAAATATCGGCTGTGTTGGTTGGGATAATAGAAGCGATATCGTCTTCAGAAAATGTTACGATATATAACCCGTCCTCATTGAGTGTAGCAGGAAAACTGATGATCCCAGATGCAGAATCAGAAATCATAAACTCTACTTCTGTTGCGTTTTGAGCAACACCGATGAACGTTGTAGGTTTCAGTATGGTTTGCATATCGTGTGGAGCTAGCAAATATCCAGTGGGAGGTTGTGGTTCTGATGTGGCCTCAACATGAGGGGTGGTATCGTAAAAATTCGTGCCTGTGGCAAAAATAATTCCGCTTGTATTGTATAAATCTATGAACTCATTAATCATTTCATGCCCGGAGGTTGCGTTATATTTAAACGGTATAAAAAAATCATCGGCAGTAAAGTTGGCCCATAAAAGGGTGTATGCCAATCCGCATTCTTGAGCGATTTTGAAAATATTAGCAAAAAAGTTTTGGTTTGCTATTGGATTATTCGTAATATCTAAGCCATTTTTGGAGCCATCTGCGCGGCGAATGCTCGCACCAGTTTCGGATAAGGCTGGGATTTTGTCTTTAATCATTGCAGCTTCAGCAAGAATTTTACAAGACGTTTGAAGTGTATTTATATACAGAGTGTTATATTGTTCACCAGCAATTGAGTAGTCGCAGTAGTAGTTGAATGCCATAATATCGACATAGTCATCTCCGGGAAATTTTTCGAGATAATGACCAATAGAGTCGAAAGGTCCGTTTGGTGAATATACATATAGAAAATTATGTACACCATTGTCTTTTAAATAATCGACAGTGTATCTATATAAAGATTTGTACGTATTGATAGAAAGAGCAGAGCCCCACCAAAACCAGCCGCCATTGTTTTTGGGAAACGGACGAAATAGTACGGGGATATCTCCTATGGCGGAAGCGTATTGTACGATTATATCGAGATACGTATTAAATTTATCGTTGAGCTTACCTCCGGGCAAGATGTGTGCGACAGGGTTGCCAGATAAATTTTTAGAATCTATAAAACTGGCTCCGAAATAATCATAGTCGCCATCAGATATATCAAATCGCGAATCTGTAAAATTGGGTGGATAAACAGATAAAGTAATGAGAGCGCCTTCGCTAGCAGCTTGTTTTGTGATTTCAACACTCTTGGCAAACGCATCAGCAAGAGAGGTTGCCTCTATTTCGCTACCAGTTAATGTGGCGGCATCGAAACCTACAAGGCCAGCATAAGTGCCGGTAATTTCTTTAACATCAGAGCCACCAGCTGCATTGGAATATACACAGTGAGTGAGATCGTTTTGATGCCCAAACAAAGTTTGATTAGCAGCAGACAAAGACCGCAAAAATGCAGCGGCGGCCCTAGTGGTCGGGGTAGCTTGTTTGTCGGCAAGGGAAACAGAGTCAGGTAAATACGACAAGTTTGCCTTTTCCGGGGTACCTGCTAAAGATGTTATCTGAACAGTATGATCTAATGTCATCATAAAAATTCCTCCTAAATATAGTGTAGTAAAAAATGTACTGTTACAAGCAGTAACCGTTTTGAAGTAGATGGTTAGTCATATTGTAATAATAAATAATTATAATGAATTATAGTATAAAAAATAAAATTTGTAAAGAGTATAATTTGGATGAAACAAATTGAAATTTCAGAAATCATGTCTATGAGTTTTTGTGCATATTCAAAATCATGTCCACATAATATAATATTAAGTATTTTGAATAAAATGATATCAAATTATGAAACAAGTTAAGAAGAATTGGAGGACAAAATGAATTTCAAAGAAAATTTTAAAGAGAATGTAAAAAAAGCAGAATCAAATACGGCGAAAGCTCTAGCATTTACAAATCTGAAAATGGGAAAATCTTCGGAATCAGCGGAGAATCCAACAGAAGAATCGAATACGGCGAAAGTTCCAGTATTTGGAAACTTGAAAATAGGAAAAGCTACAGAAACGGGAGCAGCGGGGAAAACTCCAGCGGAATCGAATGCGGCGAAAGCACCGGCATTTGCAAATCTGAAAATAGGAAAAGCTACAGAGTCGGGAGCAGCGGGGAATACAACAGCAGAATCGAATACGGCGAAAGCACCGGTATTTGGAAATTCGAAAATGGGAAAAGCTACAGAGTCAGGAGCAGCGGGGAAAACTCCAGCGGAATCGAATGCGGCAAAAACTTCAGCATTTGCAAATCTGAAAATAGGAAAAGCAACGAATCGGAGCAGCGGGGAAAACTCCAGCGGAATCGAATACGGCAAAAGCACCGGCATTTGGAAATTCTGAAAATGGGAAAAGCTACAGAGTCAGGAGCAGCGGGGAAAACTCCAGCGGAATCGAATGCGGCGAAAGCACCGGCATTTGCAAATCTGAAAATGGGAAAAGCTACAGAGTCGGGAGCAGCGGGGAAAACTCCAGCAGAATCGAATGCGGCAAAAACTTCAGCATTTGCAAATCTGAAAATAGGGAAAAGCTACAGAGTCAGGAGCAGCGGGGAAAACTCAGCAGAATCGAATACGGCGAAAGCACCGGCATTTGCAAATCTGAAAATGGGAAAAGCTACAGAGTCAGGAGCAGCAGGGAATACAACAGCGGAATCGAATACGGCGAAAGCTCCAGCATCTGCGAATCCGAATACGGCGAAAGCACCAGCATTTGGAAATCTGAAAATGGGAAAAGCTACAGAGTCAGGAGCAGCTGGGAAAACAACAGCAGAATCGAATACGGCGAAAGCACCGGCATTTGCAAATCTGAAACGGCGAAAGCTCCAGCATCTGCGAATCTGAAAAGCGAAAGCTCCAGCATCTCAATCGAATACGGCGAAAGCATCGGCATTTGCAAATCTGAAAATAGGAAAAGCAACGGAATCTGGAGCAGCTGGGAATACAACAGCGGAATCGAATGCGGCGAAAACACCGGCATTTGCAAATCTGAAAATAGGAAAAGCAACAGAATCTGGAGCAGCGGGGAATACAACAGCAGAATCGAATGCGGCAAAAACTTCAGCATTTGCAAATCTGAAAATAGGAAAAGCAACAGAATCTGGAGCAGCTGGGAATACAACAGCGGAATCGAATACGGCGAAAACTCCAGCATCTGCGAATCCGAAAACGGCGAAAGCACCAGCATATGCAAATCTGAAAATGGGAAAATCTTCGGAATCAGCGGAGAATCCAACAGAAGAATCGAATACGGCGAAAACACCGGCATTTGCAAATCCGAAAACGGGGAAAGCACCGGCATTTGCAAAACTGAAAATGGGAAAAGCTACAGAAACGGGAGCAGCGGGGAAAAATCCAGCAGAATCGAATGCGGCGAAAGCTCCAGCATCTGCAAATCCGAAAATAGGAAAAGCTACAGAATCGGGAGCAGCGGAGAAACCTCCAGCAGAATCGAATACGGCGAAAGCTCCAGCATCTGCGAATCCGAAAACGGCGAAAGCACCAGCATATGCAAATCTGAAAATGGGAAAATCTTCGGAATCAGCGGAGAATCCAACAGAAGAATCGAATACGGCGAAAACACCGGCATTTGCAAATCCGAAAACGGGGAAAGCACCGGCATTTGCAAAACTGAAAATGGGAAAAGCTACAGAAACGGGAGCAGCGGGGAAAACTCCAGCAGAATCGAATACGGCGAAAGCACCAGCATTTGCAAATCTGAAAATGGAAAACTACAGAGCAGGAGCAGCTGGAATACAACACGGAAACGAATGCGGCAAAAGCTTCAGCATTTGCAAATCCGAAATGGGAAAAAGCTACAGATCAGAGCAACCGGAAAAACTCCACGAATCGATACGGCAAAATTCATATTGAAATCACAAAAAAGAAAGCAACGAAATCGGGAGCGACAAGTAAAAAAGCAAAGGCTGGAAAGTCTGCAAAAGATAAAAAGATAAGCTTCGCAAATCTAAAGGGAGTAAAAAAAATGAAGACAACGAAGCTAGCTCTAAAAGCGAAGGCTCAAAAACAGAAGGAAGCTAGGAAAAAATTTATAAAAAATTTCAAAAAAAAGTTGGCAACGAGAAAAGTAAAAAAAGTGATAATATCAATAATAATAGTTGGTATTACGAATTTTGTTATATTTTTTGCAGAAGGTATGGCCGATGAAGCGGTGAGCGGCATAAAGGGGTACTTTGCAGGAGATGAGGAAGTTGCAGAAGATGAAGAGGTTATAGAAGGTGAAGAGGCTGAAGAAGATGAGGACGAATCTAAAAAAAAGAGTATGAAAGCTGATGATCTAATAAAAGAGGCGCTAAAAAGGAAGTAGGAAAAAATTGTAAAAGGAGGCAGTGTAATGAAATTATTGAGTAGAATGCTAATGTCTACTTTGGTGATAGCTATTGTGGCGGCAGCTTCTATGTATGTATCAGATGGCGAAAACGCGGTGGGTAGGGAGACTATTAGAAGAGATACATATGTACTGAGTGGGCTTCAAGTAGATATTACTGGAGCTGCAGAAGTGGTAGAAAATGGAAATGAGACTGAAGGTGAGAATGGATTTGCAGATGTGATAAGTAAGTGGTATGACGATATCGTAAATGTAGTAAAAGGGTTTCAAGAAGATATCGCCGCAGATGAGCAGATAGCAAGCGAGGATAATGGCGAGCTTCAAACGAATGTCTCAGGTGCAATGGAGGATCTGTATAACCAGGCAAAAGAGTTGTATGACAATATCGTAAATGCAGTAAAAAAAATGTATGACGATATCGCAAATGTAGTAAAAGGGTCTCAAGAAGATGTCGCCGCAGATGAGCAGATAGCAAGCGAGGATAATGGCGAGCTTCAAAGGAATGTCTCAGGTGCAATGGAGGATCTGTATAACCAGGTAAAAGAGTTGTATGACAATATCGTAAATGTAGTAAAAGGGTCTCAAGAAGATGTCGTCGCAGATGAGCAGATAGCAAGCGAGGATAATGGCGAGCTTCAAACGAATGTCTCAGGTGCAATGGAGGATCTGTATAACCAGGCAAAAGAGTTGTATGACAATATCGTAAGTGCAGTAAAAGGGTTTCAAGAAGATGTCGTCGCAGATGAGCAGATAGCAAGCGAGGATAATGGCGAGCTTCAAACGAATGTCGCAGGTGCAATGGAGGATCTGTATAACAAGGTAAAAGAGGTATATTCAGGTATCGTAAATAAGATAAATGAGTTTTTTGTAGATACTGATGAGATAGATGATGTGGATGAGACGAACGGGGTTAGCAGTTATGATGTGAGTGAACCGCGTAAGGAGAATATATATCAGGTGCAATTTTATGAAAGTTTTGCCAAAGAGGGTACATATGAAGATGCTGAAGAGGATGTAGTCACACTTTATGAGGATGTTGTATATAAGATAAGTGGATTTTATGAAAACTTTGATCAGGATACGTATGTACATGAGGATGTTGTAGTAGAGATAAATAACGTATATAAAGATATAGTATATAGGGTAGATGAGTTTTATGAAAAGTTTTATAAAGATGCGTATATAGAAAGAGATGTGATTTACGCAGCGAATGAGCTATATGAGGATGCTATATTTGAGGTAGGCAACTTTTATCAGGGCGTTGTAGATGATGAGGCTATAGAGATGGCGATTGAGATCTACGATGCGGTGGTAAAGGAGATAATTGACAGCAGCATTGTGGGAGACGCAATAGGAATTGGATTGGTAAATAAAATGAAGTTTTGATAGAGAATATTGAAAATATTGAGAATAGAAATAGCACCAACCATATTGCTGGAAGGTGCTGTTTTAGTTTATACTTTTTCTCGCACGGTGATTGCCTGCTGGATATAATGCTTCCTGCAATATTTTCCAATTCACTTGGAAAGCCCTCTGGTGGGGAATACACATTGATGCCGATTCCTAAAATCACATATTCGGAGGTATTATTTTCGAGACTAAAAGAGCTTTGAGTTAGAATGCCACATATTTTTTTGTTGTTTAAGTAGATATCATTGACCCATTTGATTTTGGGAGAAAGATTAAAAATTTTGGTAATTGCTTTACAGACGGCCACTCCAGCCATTGCGGTTACAAAGTTGACTGTATTGCTATCGTTTGGTTTTAGAAGTACACTAAAATATATGCCAGAGTTTTTTGGAGAGAAGAAAGTTCTACCAACTCTGCCCATTCCGGCTTCTTGAGCATTTGCAATGATAACGAGCCCTTCGGGTTCAGCGTAGCGCTGCTTTAAAAGTAGGTTGGTAGAGGAAACTACATCATAGCATTCGATATTAAACATTGAGGGCTCCAAAAGATATTGCGATATAATTTCGCTATTTAGAATATCGTTTTGTGGGTCAAGTCGATAGCCTTTGTTTCGTATGGCATCGATCGTGTAGCCATCATTTTTGAGAGAATTAATATATTTCCAAATTGCAGTTCGAGATACACCTAATTGATGAGCAAGAAATTCGCCAGATAGATACTGTTCTTGGTTATTGCTTAATATTTTAATTAGATCATTTTTTGTCATTAATATCACCTCGATTTACAGTATAATATAAAAGAAAGCGATTGTCAACCAAGAGTAGGACAACTGGTTGACAATTGCAAACATATGCTCTCCCTTGAAGAGTGATAAATTTCTTAGTAAGATTGTAGTTACTACAGTAGATTAGGAGTGGCGACAATGAATAAGCGTATCGTAAAAATAATGCAAATATTAGCAAAGAAGAATATGACATTAGATATGTTGGCAGAAAAATATGGTGTAACTACCAGAACAATACGCAATGATATTAATATTATAAATGAGTTATTGTATAAATATGAGTTAAATACTTTGGAGCTAAAAAATGGAGGTATTATAGTAGTTGCGACGGACTTTGCAAAAATATTAAAATGTATAGATAAAGATTTTTATGTATACAGATTATCGAAGACCGAAAGAGTTTTGATGGCTATTGCTTTGATTGTAGATATTAGAGAATATATAACCTTGGCAACTGTGGCAGAAATTTTATGTGTTAGTAGAGCAACAATTATAAATGATTTGATCGATATAAAAAAAGTAGCTATCTCATATGGCATTACTATTAATTCATATCGCCATAAAGGTCTAATAGCAGATGGTACTGAATTTGATAAACGATGGTTTTTGGTGAAAGTAAATAGCAGCTATAGTTTTATGAATAGCTTTATTTCGTCTGATGTAATTAAAAAGATGATAGCAGAAATTTTATATGAAATAGAACATACGCATAAAAAATTTTTGATGGAAAGAGCTCAAAGTAGTATTTATCAATATTTATGCGTGATGTTGAAACGAAATTTGAGAGGATATTATATAGAAGAAAAAGTGGAAGCGGTTCAAGAATATATAGTATTGGCAGAGGATATTATTCGAGGTATTTTACAATATAATGAAGTAGAATATAAGATAGGTGAAGTTTATTACCTGAGTGTATTATTATCAAAATGTAGATATATGGAAAATCAAACATTTAATGTAGATTCTGTTAAAATTCAGATTATCGCACGAAAGTTTATAAGTAAGATTTCTGAAGTACTTGATATCAACTTAAATAATGATTACAACTTTTTTAATAATTTATCAGCTCATTTGGAATATATGCTGATGTCCGAATTGATACCTTATGCTGATAATACTGCAATAGCAGAAGTGATAGAAGAAAATGTTGCTGTGTTAGAGGCAGTAAAAGAATGTTTGGATGTATTTGAGAATTATAGTGATCGTATATTGCTTAATACAGAAATAGACTATATAACGATACATGTATGTACTGCTATTGAACAGAATAACAATAAAATGGAAAAATTGGAAAAAGAAATTAATCTAAATGAAGTGTTAGTAATTATTAGTACTATTATAGAAAGATACTCTGTGTCAAAAGCCGAAATAGTGATGCCAGAAATAGAAAAAGAGCTGACACAATATTTTGGTAAGACCTCTCCGAGATTACAAGAGTTGTTGTCAGCTGATCACATTAGGGTGGATATAGTGTGTAGAGATTGGAAAGATGCGATATGGAAGTCTGCAGAAATATTGTTGAATAAAAAGTATATAGATGAGAAATACATTTATGCTATGATAAATAATATAGAGAAAAATGGTCCATATATTGTGATAGCACCTGGATTTGCATTGCCTCATGAATCAATAGACAAAGGAACATTTAAAGTAGGAATGAGTTTAATTCGGCTGGCAGAAGGAGTAAATTTTGGAGCTGAAGAATTGGATCCTGTGAAATTTGTATGTTGTCTTAGTGCAATAGATTCTATTACGCATCTAAAAGCTTTTTTTAATCTAATAAATTTATTAACATTAAAAGAATTTAGAGATGACTTAAGTATTGCTGGCTCTGCAACAGAAATATTTGATATAATAAAAAGATATGAAAATAATATAAAATACTAAAATTATACAAATAAAAAATCAAATTTATTGTATAAGTATAGAAATTTTCATAAATAATGAAGCAACTTAAACTTTTCTAAAGACAAAATGTATGTTACCATATTTATATAGACGAAAGGAGGTAGGTAGATGATATGGGAAGAGTTAGAAAATAACTTGGTTCATATATCAGTAGACTTGGTTCATATATCAGTAGACGCAACAACGATGGAAGAGGTTATGCAAAAGGTAGGAAAAACTTTTGTTGATACAGGATATTGTAAAGAGACATTTATAGAAGCGTTGATTGCAAGAGAAAAAGAATTTCCTACAGGGTTGGATATTGATGGCATAGGGGTGGCAATTCCGCATACAGATATTAGTCATGTCAATAGGGCTGCCGTGGCTGTTGCAACGCTTAAAAAATCGGTAACATTTGTGCAAATGGGGACAGATGATGAATTTGTACAGGTGAGACTAGTGTTTATGCTAGCCATTGATAATCCAGATGCTCACCTCGATAAATTGGAGGCAATAGTGGCTATTATTCAAGATAGAGAGATACTAGAAAAACTATTAAAATCTAAAAATAAAATAGAAATTGTAGAAATTATAAAAGCAAAGGAGCTAAAGTAAATGAAAATTAAAGTAATCGTAGCTTGTGGAGGCGCCGTGGCAACATCGACAGTGGCAGCAAATAAAGTAGTGGAATTAGGAAAAAAAAATGGCATAGATATTGATATTTGCCAGGTTCGAATTTCAGAAATTGAATCAAATTTATCTGGTGCAAAACTGATTGTAACCACTTCGAATGTCAAAAGAGATTATGGAATCCCATTGGTTAAAGGTATGCCGTTTATTTCGGGAATTGGTATTGAAAAAACTGAGAAAATTATTTTGGATATACTACAAAACTAAGAAAGGAATGAGATTATGTGGGAGGGTATAGAAACAGGGATTAATTATATTGTTGATATGGGTGCATCTGTTATGCTTCCAATTGTTATTGCCATCCTTAGTGTACTAATTGGAGTTAAGGTAGGAAAAGCAATACGCGCAGGTTTAATGATAGGTGTAGGATTTGTGGGACTGGGTTTGATAGTGGATTTAATGAACTCGCAGTTAGGGCCCGCGGCGGCGGCGATGTCGGAGCGATTTGGTTTATCTCTGAGCGTAATTGATATAGGCTGGCCAGGAGCATCTCCTATGACTTGGGCTTCAGAAATAGCAACGATTGCTATCCCGCTTGCAATAGTGGTAAACATTGTGATGCTAACATTTAAACTTACAAAAACCGTTAATATAGATATATGGAACATTTGGCATATGACATTCACTGGTGCTATTGCTTATGTAGTGACAGGAAATTTTTGGATTGGGATATTGGGAGTTATAGTTCATGCAGCAATAGCATATAAATTGGGAGATCTGTGGGCTCCAATGATGGTAGATTATTTTGAATTGGATGGAATAACAGTGCCTCATGGAACATCTGCTTATATGGCACCTATCGCTTGTGTGGTAGACGAAATAATAGAGAGAATTCCCGGGCTAAATAAAATTGATATTACAGCAGATATACTCCAAGAAAAAGTGGGTATACTAGGAGAGCCGATTACAATAGGCGCAATATTGGGAACAGGCGTTGGATTTTTAGCAGGATATTCTGCTCAAGAAGCATTGCCATTGGGTGTGCAGATGTCGGCAGTAATGGTATTGATGCCGAAAGTTGTAAAATGTATTATGGAGGGTTTGCTTCCGATATCAGATCGTGCAAAAGAAATTATGACAAAAAAGTTTGGGAATTCAGAATTTTACATAGGATTAGATCCTGCAATATTGTTAGGAGATCCGCAAGTGATAACAGCTGGTCTAATTTTTATGCCACTAACACTTTTAATCGCCGTATTAGTGCCTGGAAACAGAGTTATGCCATTTGGTGATTTAGCAACTATCGGATTTTTTATTGCAATAGCTGTTGCAGTGCATAAGGGAAATATTTTTCGTACCCTATTTTCGGGTTCACTAATTATGTATATGACAATATGGATTGCAAATCAAACAATACCATGGATGACGGCACTGGCAACATCTACAGGAAGTACTGATGGAACTCATATGATAGCAGCATTGGATCAAGGTGGAAGTCCAATAACATATATTTTTACGCAGTTATTTACGTTTGAAAATATAATAGGAATGATTGTAATCGCTGTGATATATATTGGAAGTTGCTATGTTGCGATTAAGTGTTCCAAAAAACGAATGGCGGCAGTAAATGAACAAGAAGAATAATGAGGACTACTAGCAATAGTCCTTTTTTTGCGTTAAATATGAGCATTGGTTGCGCTAGGAATATAAGGAGGAATATGGCAAACGTTGAGGTTGGGTTTTGTATCGATGTAATTCATTAAAATTTGTTCTGCCTTGATAGCACCGAGAATGGGGTAGGTCTTTGCAAGGGCATTGAAGTCAGCTTTTACTTTTGCGGCAGAAAGGTCGTCGCGTTTGTATAGTAAATAATAGGCATATAAGATGCGTTTACTACTGAGATGATTTTGCTTTAGATGCGATGAAACAGCGGCGTAGAGGTTGTCGGTTTCTTCGTTTTCGGTTGCAATGCTAACGGTGCCATCTGCTATGGTGGTTAAAGTTCTATTGCCTGTGACGATATCGAGAAATAGTAACTCTTTCAGATACTCAAAATGTATAACCGTAGGTAAAGTATATTCGTATTTACTCATCTTGTTAAACTCACTTCTAATGGCATCGAACTGTAGCCGCTCGTAATATGCCGCGATTTCGGTAAATTTTAATGCTAGCTTAGTAACATTAGAATAATCTACTGGGGAAAGAATTGTGACAGGATGGGCTGCTAAAAATTCGCTTAGCAGGGCGCCATGTGTATGCGCTGTGAGAGATGTTAGATTTTGATAATAAGCAAGCTTATTTTCTGGTGAATGGTATACGGTTGTAAGTAGCCTGCCATCATTAGCTATGTTGAGGTTTAGAGGTATTCCGTTTAGAGTAGCAAATATGATTCCGATGACTATGGCAGAGACGCAAAATATGATTGCATATATATTGGTGACAAAAAACAGTAGTGCAACAAAAGCAAGGCTCGTAATTATGTTGGCAAGAACTCCTCCAAATAAGTATAGGAAAAAACTGGTTTTTTCAACGCTATTGCGAGGACACATTTGGCAAAATCCGGCAGCACCGGCTAGGCTAAATGTTTTGATCTTTAAGCCATCGGGATATTTATATATAGCAAGAGAGCATAGGCTTATAGAAACAAACTTAAAGCCTGTAAGCAAAGCAAAAACTAGATGTCCTAATTCGTGAGCGATAGTATGTAGCAAGATGGTGGATGCGATAAGTAATAAAACGAGTAGATAGTTTAAGCCAGAAAATAATATGGCAGCGCCCAGCGCCACGCCGAGTGCGATAAAAAGCAACGAAAATAAGAATTTTTTCATGTGATTCCTCCGTAATATTATAATATAAAAAACCTACAACCCAACATAGGCTGCAAGTTTTATTATATCGTACAATGAATCGTTGAGCAATATTATTTATCTGATGTTAGAACCGGTAGCAATATCCTTTTCGGGAGCTATAGCAATAAGATTTTGATCCTCATCTTCTGCACATAAAATCATACCTTCAGAAACAATGCCGCGCAGTTTGACAGGAGCGAGATTTGTAACAACCACAACTTTTTTGCCAACAAACTGTTCGGGAGTATAATACTTGGCAATGCCAGAAACGATAGTACGTATTTCGTCGCCAATCTGGATTTTAGATACGAGAAGTTTATCAGTATTTTTTACTTTCTCAGATGCAATGACCTCGCCAACTTTAAGCTTTACTTTTGCAAAATCGTGGATGGTAATTTCTGGTACTTCTTCTGCAGGAGTTTTTGCTGGAGGCGTCGCCGGAGTTTGAGCAGCTTCGAGTGCAGCGAGCTCTTTGTCCACTTCAATGCGAGGGAATAGATTCTCACCCTTTTTGGCATTGATAATTTCTAGGGATCCGAAGGTGTAGATGCTTTCCCAGGCAGTTAGTGCGCCGGGTTCTATGCCAAGCTGTGCCCATATTTTTGCAGGGGTGGTAGGCATAAAAGGCTCGAGCATAATACTAACGATGCGAATGCCTTCGGCTAGTACATATAGTACGCCTGCCAATTGGTCTTTGTGATCGGGATCTTTTGCAAGTATCCAAGGGGTGGTCTCGTCGATATATTTGTTAAGGCGTCTAATGATGGTCCAGATATGTTCTAATGCAACGTTAAAGAACAACTTCTCCATGTTTTCTTCCATTAGCGCTATATTATCTTTTATAGTTTGTTTGACGTGCGCATCGAATCGGTTTGCATGTCCTGGGCCAATCAGCTGGCCGTCGAAGTACTTTTCGATCATAGCAACAGTTCGAGAAGTGAGGTTACCAAAGTCATTTGATAGATCGGAGTTCATTCTCGCAATTAGTGCAGTGTTCGAAAAATTGCCGTCTTGCCCAAATGCAACTTCGCGAAGTAAGAAATATCGTATAGCATCAGAGCCATATCTTGCTACCAAAATGCTAGGATCTACCACGTTGCCAATGGATTTACTCATCTTGCCACCATTGATAACAAGCCATCCGTGTCCAAAAATTTGCTTAGGCAGCTCTTCGCCTAGTGCCATCAAAATAGCTGGCCATATGATAGCGTGGAATCTAACGATTTCTTTGCCCACAAGTTGCACATCGGCTGGCCAATATTTGTTAAATGCTTGGTCGTGGTCGGTTAGGTATCCAAGAGCTGTGATATAGTTAGATAGCGCATCGAGCCACACATATACTACGTGCTTTTCGTCAAAACTTACAGGAACACCCCATGTAAATGAAGTTCTAGAAACGCATAAGTCCTCGAGCCCTACTTTTAAAAAGTTATTGAGCATTTCGTTTTGTCTGGTTTGAGGCAATAAAAAGTCGGGATTGTCTTCTATATGCTTGATAAGACGATCTTGATATTTGGATAGCTTAAAGAAATATGATTCTTCCTTAACTTTTTCGACTTCTCTTCCACAGTCGGGGCACTTGCCGTTATTAAGCTGCAGTTCTGTGAAAAATGATTCGCAAGGAGTGCAGTATAAACCTTCGTATGTGCTTTTGTAGATATCTCCTTGATCGTATAGCTTCTTAAATATTTTGGCCACAGTTTCCTTGTGCTCCGGATCCGTAGTTCTGATAAATTTGTCGTAAGAGATGTCCATAAGCTTCCACAAATCTTTGATCCAATCTACGATATCATCAACGAATTGTTGTGGAGTTTTTGATTCCTCTGCTGCGCGGCGCTCGATTTTTTGTCCATGCTCATCGGTTCCAGTCAAAAACATAACGTCGTATCCTCGCAGGCGTTTGTATCGAGCCATCGCATCAGCGGCAACCGTAGTATAAGAATGCCCGATGTGTAACTTATTGCTCGGGTAATAAATTGGTGTTGTTATATAAAAATTTTTATTCATTAGTGTAAATCCTCCTATAGCCATAATTTAACATGAATGTCTCAATTTTACTAGCCTTTTTTGAAAATTATTTGGTGTGGGCATAAAAAAAATATGGAAAAGTCTAAATGATTTTTGTTTACTAGTTTGGCAAAATTTGGTATACTCTACATATTAAAGATATAAAGGAGTGATATATAACATGTCTTTATTAAGAAAAGTAACTATTGCGGTATTGGTGGCTATGTTTGGAACGGTTCCAGCATTTGCAACTTTACCAAATACAATATGGGGGCCTATCGATGCCTATACAATCGCATCGGAAGCAAACGATATTCCCGCGCAAATTACAGCGTCAAAGCAAATCATCGACATAATGGAGCCGCAGCCAGTTAGCGATTCCAGAACGGATATTTTACTTAATCACTATTATCAGTCAGCATTGGCATTCTCAACTTTGGGAGATATAGTAAATGCTAAAAAGTATTTTCAATTGTATTTACCTTTTGCGCAAAGCCGAGGGCACGACACAACATATGCGGAAAGTAAAATTAATATATTAGAGCCATCAATCGATGTATTTCAAAAATCTGTTGCTACCAATACGCCATATTTTGGAGCAAAGTTTGAGCCGACAAGTGGAGTATTATATGGGACATCGTATAAAGCGGATCCAGCTATAGGGGAAGTTTACGACTATAATTCAATACGCGCAAAGTATCCAAACGAGGAATCAATTCTAGTAGCGGAGCTAAAATTTGGGCAAGATGAAGAAGATTATAGCAATGTATTTGAGTTAGCCGAAGAGCACAATAAGCTGGTATTACTAAACTGGGATACGATGAGTAGTGATCTGAATACGGCATATCATCCCGACTATAGACTGCAAGCTGAACCGACGGAGTACATAGAGGATACATTGGAATATTTGGCAGAATTAGATGTAGATATCCTAATAAATTTTGGGGGAAAAATGAACTCGGATGAGAGTGGCATCAATGCGGCAACAGGGCAACTTGACCCAGCCGGATTTATTAGCAGCTTTAGGTATGTTGCGTCGAGGGCAAAACAATATGACAACATAGGAATGGTGTGGTCGCCGGCTGATATTGGCAATGCGGCATTTGAAATGTTCTACCCTGGCAATGAGTATGTAGACTGGGTTGGAATCAGTTTATTCCCGAAAAAATATTTTGCAGATGCAATAGATCCAAATCCAGAGTCTAAAGAAATGAACGATACCATTTTCCTAACAGGTGAGAATGCAAATCCTGTAAAACGAGTTGAGTCGGTTGTAGAATTTATGCGAAATAACTATATAAATAAGCCGATAATGATCACCGAAACAGGGTATCATCATTGGGTTGGAAAGCTAGGCCAGGACACAACCAACTGGGCGCTCAATCAGATGCAAAAGGCATATACGGAAATGCTATATAAATATCCGCAAATTAAAGGTATCAATTATTTCAATAGCAGCTTGCCATATGATAACAGCTATGCGCTCTATGATAATCCATACATGCTAGCGTTATATAACGAGTTGCTGACAAACGAAATATTTATCAAAAACTATGGCACTTCAGCTGCAACAACGTATAAAAATATTACAGCGACGGGTCTAGAAACATCTCCTACCATGGAAATTAGATCCAGCGTATACTATCCATTTGCTAACGATGAAAACGAGCTAATGGTGGAATATTGGTCGGGAAATATGCTATTAGCAAGCTCAACGATAGCGCCATATACAGCAAATCTGCGAAATATTTCGGATCTAACAGTACAAGTTAAAGTAAATGGCCAAGTTGTAAATAACAAATATGTGCCGAAGAATCAAAATTATATACCAGGAAATCTAACTGCACCGCCGCCTGCGATATTGCCGGTCTTCCCAACAACAGTGCCAACAAATCCAAGTACTAGCGTAATTCCATCTATTTCAAAAAAAGATATCGATGATGCGATAGACATATTGTATGACGAATTTGGCGATGTATATGGAGTGGAGTGGGAATTTGATATAGTGGTAAACAGAGGATACGTGTTACTAGACGTTACATTTGATGGTGACGAGTATTTGGAAGAATACAAAGATATCAGCACCTCCAGACGAAATTCGATGATAACATATGCATGTGAGGTAATGGTAGAAGAGCTAGGAGACGCATTGCCGATCGAAGGATATATATACGATGACGATAACGAGAGAGAGCTAGTGGAGTTTACCTATGAAAAAGGGGAGCTTGAGATATCGGATGTAGTAATAAGCGATGAAGCGGCAGAGGAAATATTAGAAACTCTCGAAGATAAATACGACGAGGTGTTTGAAATAGAGTGGAAGTATGCAGTAGAAGAAAGAGGATCTGCAATAGGGGTAACATTAGATTTCGATGGTGATGAGTATATAGATGCATATGAAGATCTCGCGGATGCAGACTTAGAGGGATTTTTGGCAGAAATCTATACTATAATCACAGAAGAAGTTGGCTATGATGCCGATGTAAAAGGTTCGATATACGACTATGATATAGAAGAAGAAATGATAGAGTTTACAATAGATGCGGACGGGGTAGAGTTAGAAGATGCGGACGATGATGAAGATGATGACCGAGACGATCTAGAAGATGTTAAATATGATGACCGAGATATGGAAAATGCGCTAGAAGAGCTAGAAGACGAGTTAGACGGTTTTGCTGGCATTGAGTGGAAATTTGATATAGAAGATGACGATGGGTATGTGGGGTTATATATCGAATTTGATGGCGAAGATTACCTAAATGCATATAGAGATATAGCGGGCTCAGATTTGCGAGGATTCCTAGCATCGGCATATGACTTGATTTCCGAAGAGCTCGATGACAATATGGCAGTAAAAGGCGAAATAGTCGATGCGGATGAAGATAAGCAAATGCTAGAGTTTAGCCTCAAAAAAGATAAAGTAAGTACAACAGAGCCAGAAAAAACTTCAGATGATATGCTCGATGACCTTATGTATTACGTAATAGAAGGGCAGTTTAATGGCGTTTTAAGTTTGTCATCGGCAACAGATAAAGCGGATGTTGAAATCATAGAAGTAGCCATAAACGATAACGAAGATAAATTTAGCGTTAAAGCAAATTTTGATTTTAAAGAAAACGATGAAGATGTGTGGTACGACATCTTAATTGCGAATGACAAAGTTGCTGCGGCAGAAACGATTCTAGAGCAGGTGGGGCAATACTTGGAATCGAATCTCGGCGCTAGTATAGCAGACGGATCGCTATCGGGAGCTTTGGTAGATTCGAAAGGTGAAGTATTTGTAAACTATGATAGCAGTGGATTCTACTACTAAAATATAGATAAAAAAGCTAGTTCTCTGAGCCGTGCATATGGTCTGGAGAACTTTTTTGTTGTTTATGTGGCAGTAGCATCAGCGAAAACGGCGACCTCAACTTCGGCAGTAGCATAAGTGAAAACGGCGACCGCGACTTCGGCAGTAGCATCGGTGAAAACGGCGACCTCGACTTCGGCAGTAGCATAAGTGAAAGCGGTGATCTCGACTTCGGCAGTAGCATAAGTGAAAGCGTTGATCTCGACTTTGGCATTAGCATAAGTGAAAACGGAGACCTCGACTTCGGCATTAGCATCGGTGAAAACGGCGACCTCAACTTCGGCATTAGCATAAGTGAAAACGGCCTCGACTTCGGCATTAGCATAAGGTGAAAACGGCGACCTCGACTTTGGCAGTAGCATAAGTGAAAACGGAGACCTCGACTTTGGCATTAGCATAAGTGAAAACGGCGACCTCGACTTCGGCAGTAGCATAAGTGAAAACGGCGACCGCGACTTCGGCAGTAGCATCGGAAAACGGCGACCTCACTTCGGCAGTAGCATAAGTGAAAACGGCGACACTTCGGCAGTAGCATAAGTGAAAACGGCGACCGCGACTTCGGCATGAGCATCGGTGAAAAGTGAGACCTCGACTTTGGCATAGCATCGGTGAAAACGCGACCTAGATTTTGGTAGTAGCATCGGTGAAAAGTGAGACCTCGACTTCGGCATGAGCATCGGTGAAATTGCGGTATCGACTTCGGCATGAGCATCGGTGAAAACGGAGACCTCGACTTCGGCATTAGCATAAGGTGAAAACGGCGACCTCGACTTTGGCATAGCATAAGTGAAAGCGGTGATCTCGACTTTGGCATGAGCATCGGTGAAAACGGCGACCTCGACTTTGGTAGTAGCATCGGTGAAAATTGAGACCTCACTTCGGCAGTAGCATAAGTGAAAACGGCGGTATCGACTTCGGCAGTAGCATAAGTGAAAGCGGTGATCTCGACTTTGGCAGTAGCATCGATGGGCCAGGCTTATGTGGTATCGGTATAGGTGAAAACTGCAGCATCGACTTCGGCGTTAGCATCGATGAGCCAGTCTGCAAGAGCAATTTTGGTGCCAGCAGATACAACAACATCGAACGTGGCCTGCGTATTGGCAGCTGAGAGTTTTTTGCAAGCTACTGCATGGTCTTGAGAGTTGGTTGTAGCGATAGCGAGATTTTCTGCAAGCTCAGTTTTGATGTATTCGGTAAGTGCCAGCATTTCGGCTTCCACTTGTGTAACAACGAGTTCCATCGTTTTTGCAAAGGCCTGCTGTATAAAAGAGTCCATGACGGCTTTCTTATGCGCGCCTGCTGGCAACGTTAAAATTTCACGGCATCTAAAATTATTTGGAGAGATTTCGCTTTGGATTGCTCTATTGAGAACCCCCTTGATGTTTTGTTGAGATTGCTCGAGCTTATGCCGAAATTTCGATGCTTGTAATGTGTCGGCGTGTTCTTGCGCATATGCGATAAAATCTTCTACGGCACAAGCGATGGTTGCCATAATTTCGTCTTCGATTTGAGATAGAGGGAGTTGGGCCCCGGCAAGCATATCATGGAACGCCATATTGATGGCCATGATGGAGGCAACGGTTTCGGATCCCTCGGGTATAGCTGGAAGCTTGGCGATTTCGGCGCTAACGGGGCTGCTAGTTTTAGAGAAGAGCTGGCTGACTGTGGATAAAATTGGAAATACAACGATTGCAGTTTTGGCGACCCAGGCCAACACGCTGCCTATCATTTTGCACCTCCCAATTGCCTAATGGTTTGGGATAGCTCCTGGGCGCGCTGATGCGTCAACTGTATAATCTGGCTCATGGCTTGCTCCAAGTTTTGTTGTTCCTGGTTGTATCGAACGAGTTCGCTGTGGCTTTGTTGGAGCTTTTGCTTAATGTCATCAATCTGTTGGTTGCTAGCTTCCAAAATTTGAGCTTGACTATTTTTAATGTCGCTAAGTAGGGCAATAACATTGTTTTTAAGATGAATATAACGATTTTCTATATCAGAAACAAGAAGTTGCCGGTGCTTTATGAGAATCTCATCGTTGAGCCTATGGAGAAGAATGGGAACGTTGGAAATATCTTTGAGTTGGTCAAGATGATGCTCAAATTCTTTTATTCTAAATTTGCGAGCAATGGTTTCGAGGTCCCATAAATCATCTTCGTGGAGAGTATCGTAATGAATAACCAAATTGTAGATATATGCGGCGACGGCGATAAGATGGTTGTCTGCAAGCGATCTGCTGCCATAACAGTCGTTGCGGCTTATGATATCGAGCCACGACTCTCGTTGCATGGCCCAGTCGACGTTAGGGCGGTTTAGCGTATCGAGCTGGGTGCCTATAACATAAACTTTTTCGGGGTTAGTATGAGAAAACACTCCATATATAGTGCCAAGCTCACCTCCCGTTAGGCTATCTGATCGCACACAAACTAACACAGCATTGGCACGTGCAATATACTTTTTGGTAATATTTGAGCGATAGGTAACAGGGTCATCGAGGCCGGGAGTGTCCACATAGACGATGCCTTCTGGAATATTCGTATTGATGAGACCGACTTCAACTTCTTTAACAAAATAATGCGTCGCAGTGCGAGATGAAGTCCACTTTGTAATATCTGATGCAGAAGTAAAGTTATATGTGATGGGTTTGTGATCGATCCAGTTGGCTTTTTCGATATCAGCACCAAGTTGGATATACGTATCTATAAATATTTCTGCCTTAGCCTCCTGAACGCTTTTTAGTAATTCGTCCCACTCTTGCTGCGTATAAAAGGTGAGGCGGATGTAGTTTGTAGTAGCAGATTTGCGAAACTTGGTTAAAACTGCTGTCTCGGGAATAACAGAGGTGGAGGCCAAATTTTGGCCTAGTAATGAGTTTATAAGAGTGGACTTTCCGGCCTTTATAGCGCCCACCAATGCTATATGAAATTCGGGGTTTTTGCATATGGCGATGAATTCGTCAAATTTGTCAAAAATGCTTTTGGGGAGACGGAAGCACTCGGCTTGCAAAATGGTCTTTAGTTTATATATATTTTGGTAGTACTGATTTATTTGGGGGTTGAAGGTGATTTGGTCGCAGCTAAGTCCCAGGGCGACGTTTTGAAATTTCATTAGGTCTTTGGCTATTTGCTGTTGCGCTTCTGTTTCGGTAATTTTATATTTGGAAAAGATCTGATTTAAGTCTGTCATGATTAAACCTCCCATTGTTAAGCTTTAGGCAATGATGCTATTATATCATAAAATAATTATTTCAGACACAAAAAAAACTGCATCCTCGGAAGACTCGGAAGATGCAGTTGCAAAAGTTTATTTTTCTGGAAACCAGTGTGTAGTCTTATTTGCTATTTTGACTAAGATTAGCATAACAGGAACTTCGACCAGCACGCCCACCACTGTGGCTAACGCGACAGGACTGTCGGCACCAAATAATGAGATGGCAACAGCGACAGCGAGTTCAAAGAAGTTGGAAGCTCCAATCATTCCTGCAGGTGCGGCTATTTGATGCGGAAGTTTTAATCCTTTTGATGCGTAGTAGGCGATAAAGAAGATGAGGAATGTTTGAATGATTAGCGGCACTGCTATTAATAAAATATGCAATGGGTTTTGCAAAATCACTTCGCCTTGTAATGAAAAGAGAAGGATCAAAGTAAGTAATAATCCGATGATGGTAACGTTTGAAAACTTTGCCAAAAATTCATTTTGAAAATAGTCTAAGCCGTGTTTTTTTACAACAGCAACTCTGGTCGCAACGCCGCCAATTAATGGAATCACCACAAATAATACAACAGATAAAAGTAGAGTATCCCAAGGAACGCTCACTCCGCCAACTCCCAATAGAAAGGCAACGATTGGCGTAAATGCTATAAGGATAATTAAGTCGTTGGTTGCCACTTGAACTACTGTATATGCAGGATCTCCCTTAGTTAGGTGGCTCCATACAAATACCATTGCAGTACAAGGTGCAGCGCCGAGCAATACTGCACCAGCCAAATAGTCTTGCGCTAGATCTGCAGGGATGAGCCCCTTAAATATAACATAGAAAAATACCCAAGAAATGCCGAACATTGTAAAAGGCTTGATTAGCCAATTTGTAACCCATGTAACGAAAAGACCTTTTGGATTTTTGCCTACATTTTTGACACTAACAAAATCAACCTTCATCATCATAGGGTAAATCATCAACCATATGAGTATAGCAATAGGAATAGAAACGTTGGCATATTCAAATTTGTCGAGAAAACTTGGAACAGCAGGTATGTACTTACCAATTAAAATACCGATAGCCATGCATAAGATGACCCATACAGTTAAATATTTTTCGAAAAATCCAATCCCCGAACTTGTTGATTCTTTTGTCATTCTTAAATCCTCCATATCAATTATATAATTTTGCATCAGCAGATGCGATAGCCGTGCCCGCTGATGCATAGGTTGGTTATGCTCTAGCTTTTTTAAGAATTTCTGTAACTTCAGCTGTCTGTAATACCTTGCCGTATGATACCACTTTGCCGTCAACAACGAGTGCCGGGGTAGACATAACGCCATAGCTAGAAATTTGCGCAAAGTCTCTAACGTGCTCGATAGTGGTGTCCATTCCAAGACTTTCCAGAGCAGCTGCTGTAGCGGCTTCGAGGTCGTTGCATTTTTGGCAGCCAGAGCCGAGCACCTTCACTGAGGCGCCTTCGCCGTGAGATGCTTGAGCCTGAGCCAAGTCCTCTGTGCTTGTGTCGCAGCAAGCCGCTTGTTTTGCTTTCTCGGCTTCGATATCAGATGCTTTACACATATTTCCGCATGAGCACATTGCCATTTCTTCTGTTTCTTCTGTTTTTTGTGTTTTTTGTTTATTGGTAAAAAATTTAAATAAGTCTTTGAATGCCATAGATAAAATCCTCCTTATTTTAAAACGCCAAATAGAACATATAAAAACCGATTAAGCAAATCAGTGTTCCCATCATTATTTTTAAAATATTACTGATCGTACCGTATTTTGGGTTGCGAGAAAGTTTTTGTACAAACCCAATAGAAGTTCCGCTAATGACTGCTAAAAAGCCGTGGCCTATCGAATAAAGTAATAATAGCATTAGGCCCCACGCCATATTGCCAGAGCCCGCAACAATGGCAAGCAAGGCGATTAAAACTGGTGTCGAGCAAGGCGATGAAAATACCCCAGCAAGTATTCCTGCAATTAGCGCTCCAGCATATCCTTTTTTTGTGCTCTTGGATACCAGATAGCTAGAAGGAATAATCTCGTATATTCCCCAGGTTTGCAATGCCATGAGTAGCATAAGAACTCCGAGGCCCATATACCACCATCGAGATGATGTGCCTATTATACTTCCGGCCAAAGTAGCGGTAAATCCAAGCAGGGTAAACGTAATTGCTTGCCCTACTGCAAATGTTAGAGACAATTTGAAAGCTTTAGAAGTAGATCGACCAGTGCCTCCAACATACCCAACAACTAGAGGTACGCTAGATAGAGAACACGGTGTAAACGAAGTTAAAACTCCAGCAATAAAAGCTAGAAATGGTGCTATCCAAAAGTTTTCGCTTATAATAGTAGAAATTGAGTTTAGTATTGTGTCCATTTATGAAACCCCCATGTCGCTTAAGATTGCGCGCATTTGTTCTTCGGTTAATCCTCCTACGTGAACAGTATACATATGATCTTTGGTAGTTTTGTTTGCGTAGTTATCAAATTTCAATATAGCCGCAACGTCCTCGCTCGGTACATATGGAGTTCCATCTGCGTTAAAAATAAGCTGAGTTGGAATAACCTGTATAGGAAATCCGTACGCTCCTTTAGGATATTTCCATACATCAACGAATTTTATGATGGCTTTTCCTTGCATATCAGCATTGACTTTATCTAGTACAGGTGCCATAGCTTTGCAAGGTGCGCATTCGTCTGCTCCAAAATCTATTATAATTGGCAAATTATGGATTGTCAATTTTTCGAGATCCACATTGCTAGTGTGTAGGCTAAAATCTGGAGATTCATAGACGATGGATTCTTGCTTAGCGATTGAAGCTTTTTCGGTCTGATCTTGCGTATACCATATACATGCAACAACACCAACCATGGCGATGGGTACAATAATCTGAAGTATTTTTTTATTCATTATATCCTCCTTGTTAATACGTGGGCTAAACTAAAAATGGTTGCAACAAATTAAATAAATAGCCAACAAGTATTATACCACCGGCACAGATTGAGATAAAGGACCAAAGTAGTTTTGGCTTTACAGCTTTGCGTAGCATAATCATAGAAGGCAAGCTGAGTGTTGTAACGGCCATCATAAATGCAAGTATAGTTCCAAGTTGTGCCCCCTTGGTAAGTAATGCTTCGGCAATGGGAATGGTACCAAAGATATCGGCATACATTGGAATCCCCACCAATGTAGCAAGAATAACGCCAAATGGATTATCACTGCCTAGAACGGTTTCGATAATATTTTGCGGAATCCAATTGTGAATTATGGCACCGATGCCAACGCCTATTAGTATATATGGAAAAACTTTTTTAAATGTAGATCTCATTTGCTCTTTGGCATACTGAACTCTTTCGTGCTTTGTTAAATTTGGAGAATCGATATCTATATTGTTTGCTGTTAAAATAAACGATTCGACGTGTTTGGCCATTCCCATTTTGTCGAGGAGAGTGCCACCAACTACTGCAATAATAAGACCGACAACGACATATACAATAGCAACTTTGGTGCCAAAAATGCTCATAAGTAAGACCAAGCTTCCAAGGTCTACCATTGGCGACGATATCAAAAATGAAAACGTAACGCCGATGGGTAGCCCCGCACTTGTAAAGCCCATAAATAATGGAATCGATGAGCAAGAGCAAAACGGTGTGACAGTGCCGAGCAAAGCCGATACGATATTGGCGCTGATGCCTTTAAATTTGCTTAAGATTCGCTTACTGCGCTCCGGTGGAAAATAACTTTGTATATACGAGATGATGAAAATTAATACGCAAAGTAAAACTGTAATTTTTAATACATCGTATATAAAAAACTGCAAGCTGCCTCCGAGTTTTGAGGTAATATCTAGGCCTGTGGCGGTAAGCAGAGTGCCTACGATATCATTTAACCAATGCATCCCCAAGATCTGGTTTTGAATAAAATCCCACATGATGACTCCCCCTGTTTGAATTAAATCAATTATTTTTGATCTATATACTAAAAAAAATATAGCGGTATATTGTTAGAGAACTGATTCACAAGAACTAGCTACGTTATCTGTATCTATCGTTGTTAGTGCTTGTAAAATTGTGATTGCAGCGAGACTACCTTCGATGCTGATCTTGTAGTGTGTCCATTTTCCAACGTACCAACATTCTACAAAGCCGCTTTCGCATAGAATTTTCATATGATAAGAAAGCTTAGACTGAGCCAAATTTAGGTGATCGGCAATGTCGCAGGCACATTTACTACCAGATTGAAGAAGTTGTAGTATGGCTACTCTGTTTTCATCGCAAAGAGCTTTAAATATTTTTGCGGTCTGAGCATTGGTCAAGGGAATCTCTCCTTTTTGTCATATCAAATTATTTTGTTATAAATATATTATATGTAAGTTACGAACTTTTGTCAATAATTAAATCAAAAAAAATTGATATATTTTTAAAAATCATATTTATGAAAATGAAAGATAATACAAAAAAAAATTCTGAATGCGATGAGATAAATATAAAAATATTACGAAATATAGAAAAAATTTTGGAGAAATGAAAAAATAGCATTTAAGTCTTGCATATTACAAAAAAATGAATATACTTGGATGTATAATTAATAAATTTTTAATGAAAAAATAAAGGGGGCAGGTAATATGAAAATGAGAAATATACGTTTATGTGGTCTTTTAACATTGGCAACATTAGTGGCAACAGCTTGTGTGGGATGCGTAGAAGAGGCGAGTGCGAATTCGGAGGCAGTAAAAACTGAGGCAGAGGCTACAGAAACTGCAAAAGTTACAGATGCGACAGAAACAGAAGTGACATATCCAACAGGTACATATAACTTTAAGTTTGCAGATTCACAGACGAGACATGCCTTTATGGCCGCAGCAGAAGAATATTTGCTAACGACTCAGACAGGTGGAATCCCCTTGTTTACGAGCGATGCATATGGATTATATTCTAGCCGAATTCAATTGCCTGTGGATGAATATGTTCCGGTCTTAGAATTTGGAGAGGTGAGTGATATCGCTTTTGCTGCAGATGACTCGACGATATTGATGGAAGACGGAAAGCCAGGTAAGATAGGAGAGTATACGTATAGAACAACATCTCTGACCAATCCTCAAACCTGGAATCAGTGGCGATACGAAGGAGCTTTAGATATAGATTATATAAAAAATTATATAGATTCGTTGTATAGATTTGAGTTTAATTCAGATAAAACAAGCTATGAAATAAATCCATCTATGGCCGACGGAGCGCCGATTCCGATTAACCCAAAAACTTTGCCAAGCGGTAAACAGATAGCGAAAACGTGGCAAATCAAAATTAAGGATTTGGAGTGGGTCTTTAATGAAAACACAGATATGTCCATGGTAAAAGATACCAAAATTAATGCTATAGACTTTTATGATACATTCAAACTGGCACTCGAAAATAGATGGCTAAAAGCTGTCAGTGGCGGCGGAGACTTTTGCTCAACAGAACTAGGAATTTTGAATGCGCAAGAATTTGTAGACGAAACGGCTGATTGGGAGGATGTTGGAATTAAGCTAATTGATGAAAATACGCTAGAGCTAACATATGTAGAAGATCAGTCTGAGTGGAATGTGAAATACGCGCTATCGGCGTTTGCGTTATCACCAATTCATACCGAAATGTATGCCGCATTGGGTGATCAGTACGGTACTAATGAAGTTACAACGGCGTATCACGGACCTTTTTATCCAGACTATTATGAGAGCGATAAAGTGGTGAGAATGAAGAAGAACGAAAAGTTTCATAGCGCAGATAAATATATGGCAACAGGACAAACGATCACCATCATTGCAGATGCGGAGATGGCATTCGAAGAGTTTAAGGCTGGGAAGCTAGATTACAATACGTTGCCGACAACGCAGTATGAGGAGTTTAAGAATCATCCGGGGTTGAAAACGGTTCCGGGAGCTGCTGTATATAGAATTGCAATTAATGGATTTGGAACGCAAGAAGAACAGCTAAAGACGTTTCCTGATGTAACGTGGATACCGGAGCCTATTCTTGCCAATGCGGATTTTAAGAAAGCGATGTATTTGGCGTTGGATAGAAAAAAGCTCGCAAAAGATATTATGAAAACTGTGGAACCGTCTATGTATTTACTATCTGATGCATATATTGTGGAGCCAGAAGAAGGCGTTCCGTTTCGCGATACTAAGTGGGGTAAAGAGGTGGGCAAAACGCTTTCGCCATCAACTCATGGATACAACTTAGATGCAGCGAAGGCGTTGTTTGAAAAAGCGCTCGATACATTGGTAGCAGATGGCGTATATAAAAATGGCGATGAGATTAAAATTGAGTTTTACATTTTTAGTGGCTTAGAAACACAGGCGCTCATGGGAGATTATGTAAAAACAGCGTTTGAAGAAGCGTTTAACAGTGAGAAGCATAACATCAAAGTAATTGTGGAGCCGGAGCCAAAAGACATCTACAATGATCATAGACAAACTGGAGAATTTGATCTATCGATTAGCGTGTTGGGTGGATCAAAATTGAACGCGGCATCATATTTGGAGGTATTTATAGATGACAACCGCGCTGATATGACATTAAACTGGGGCATCAACACCAGCGACGCCAATATTCCTGTCACATATGTAGAAGAGGATGGCGAGGTAGTAACGCAGATGTGGTCGTTCAATGCTATAAGCTCGGTGCTAAATGCGGAGACAGAAATTTTTGAGGGGACAGAAGTACGGAAGTAGTGATAATAGTAAAGAAGGGAGCGGTAGTATGAAAATCAGAAATTTGCGTTTACGCGGTGCTGTAGTATTGGCGATGATGACGACAGTGGCTGGTGTGGGGTGCGCAACTTCAGACGCAACAAAAGTGGAGGTGCATGTAGAGGCGGCAGAAGCTGCGAAAGTTGCAGATGCTACCGAAGTTACCGAAGCTACAGAAGTGACGTATCCAACGGGTACATATAACTTTAAGTTTGCAGATTCACAGACGAGGCATGCCTTTATGGCTGCAGCAGAAGAATATTTGCTAACTACTCAGACAGGCGGAATTCCCTTGTTTACGAGCGATGTATATGGATTATATTCTAGTCGTGTCCAATTGCCTGTTGATGAATATGTTCCGGTTATGGAATTTGGAGACTTAAGCGACATAACGTTTGCCGCAGATGACTCGACGGTATTGATGGAAGATGGAAAGCCGGGCAAAGAGGGAGAGTATACATATCGAATTGTGTATTCTTCAAATCCTCAAACATGGAATCAATGGTTATATGCCAGTTTTATAGATGCCGATTATATGGTCAACTACTTAGATTCTTTATACAAATTCGAATTTAATGCGGATAAAACAAGCTATGAGCTAAATCCATCTATGGCCGCCGGAGCGCCGATTCCGATTAACTCAAAAACTTTGGCAAGCGGTAAGGAGATAGCGAAAACGTGGCAAATCAAAATTAAGGATTTGGAGTGGGTATTTAATGAAGATACAGATATGTCTATGGTAAAAGATACCAAAATTAATGCTATAGACGTTTATGATACATTCAAATTAGCACTCGAAAATCAGTGGTTAAGAGCCGTGAGTGGTGGTGGAGATTTTTGCTCAACAGAATATGGAATTTTAAATGCGCAAGAGTTTGCAGATGGAATGGTGGCTTGGGAAGAGGTTGGGATTAAGTTAATCGATGCGAATACGTTGGAGTTAACATATGTAGAAGAGCAGTCTGAGTGGAATGTGAAGTATGCTTTATCATCGTTTGCGTTATCGCCAATTCATACCGAAATGTATGCCGCATTGGGTGACCAGTACGGGACTAATGAAGTGACAACGGCGTATCACGGACCCTTTTATCCAGACTATTATGAAAGCGATAAAGTGGTAAGAATGAAGAAGAACGAAAAATTTCATAGCGCAGATAAATATATGGCAACAGGGCAAACGATCACCATCATTGCAGATGCGGAGATGGCATTCGAAGAGTTTAAGGTCGGGAAGCTAGATTATCGATCGTTGCCAGCGACGCAGTATGACGAATTTAAAAATCACCCGGGGCTTAAGACAACGCCAGGATCTGCTGTATATAGAGTCGCAATTAATGGATTTGGAACGCAAGAAGAACAGCTAAAGACGTTTCCTGATGTAACGTGGATGCCGGAGCCTATTCTTGCCAATGCGGATTTTAAGAAAGCAATGTATTTGGTAGTGGATAGAAATAAACTCGCAAAAGACATTATGAAAACTGTTGAGCCGTCTATGTATTTATTTCCGCGGGCATATTTTGTGGAGCCAGAAGAAGGCGTTCCGTTTCGCGATACCGAGTGGGGCAAAGAGGTGGGCAAAACGCTTTCGCCATCATCTCATGGATACAACTTAGATGCAGCGAAGGCGTTGTTTGAAAAAGCACTCGATACATTAGTAGCAGATGGCGTATATAAAAATGGCGATGAGATTAAAATTGAGTTTTACTTTTTTAGCGGTTCAGAAACTCAGGCATTGCTAGGAGATTATTTTAAGACAGCATTTGAAGAAGCATTTTACAGCGAAAAATATGATATAAAAGTAACTGTCGATACTATGGCAAAAGAAATTTACGCTAACTATTTTTCAACGGGAGAATTTGATTTAGCGCTTGCCGCCTTGGGGGGATCTAAACTAAATGCGGCATCGCACTTAAATGTATTTACGGATGATGATCGCGCTGGATACACATTAAACTGGGGCATTAACACCAGCGATGCCAATATTCCTGTCACATATGTAGAAGAGGATGGCGAGGTCGTAACGCAGATGTGGTCGTTCAATGCTATAAGCTCGGTGCTAAATGCGGAGACAGAAATTTTTGAGGGGACAGAAATACGGAAATAAGCTGTAAAAAATAACATGAACTTTGAGAAATACAGTTGAGTTTATTTATCAGAAATGCAGGATTCAAAAGATAAAAGTTCTAATTAACATAAAAAGGTTATGGAAATATTATGAAAATGTTATAGAGAAATAAAATAATGCCTGAAAAAATGAAAAAGAAATATTTAACTCTTGCATTTGTCGGATAATTGTGTATAATATAATACATGGCAGTGCATAAATGTTAAATATGTGCAAAAAAAGGTTATAAATAGATTGCGAAAAAGTTTATGTTTTAGTATTGGAGGAGTTGAACTATAACTAAATAGCTTAAAGAATGCGAGATAATTTGTTAAACTATTAACTATTAACTATTAAAGGAGATATCGACATGAAAATTAGAAATTTACGTTTATATGGTGCGTTATTATTGGCAACAGTAGTGGCAACAGCTTTTGTTGGCTGCGCAGAAGACGAAAGCGCTGATTCGGCGGCGGTGACTACAACTGAAGCACCTAAGGAAGAAGAATCTCAAATAGAAACCAAAACAGAAACCAAAACAGAAACCAAAACAGAAACCAAAACAGAAGTAAAAGAAGAAGTAAAAACAGAAGCAAAAGAAGAAACGACCCTAGAGGTTACATATCCAACAGGCACATATAATTTTAAGTTTGCAACTCCAGATACTCGACACACATTTATGGCCGCAGCAGAAGAGTATTTGATTAACACTCAAACAGGTGGTATTCCTTTATATGAAGGTGCGGGATATGGATTATATTCTAGTCGTATTCAATTACCAGTGGATGAATACGTTCCAGGACTAGGTTTTGGAGGATTAAGCGATAGAACTATTTCTGCGGACGATTCTACGGTATTGATGGAAGACGGAAAGCCAGGAAAAGCTGGGGAATACACATACAGAGTTGCGTACTCTACAAACCCTCAGACTTGGAATCACTGGCTATATGAAGGATCAACAGACTCAGATTATATGGATAATTATCTCGGTTCTCTATATACATTTGAGTTTAATGCAGATAAAACTGGCTATGAGATAAAACCGTCTATGGCTGCAGAGCTGCCTATTCCTATTAACCCAACAGTTTTGCCAAGTGGTAAAGTAATTGCAAAAACATGGCAAATTAAAATTAAAGATCAAGAGTGGATGTTTAATGAAAATGCGGACACATCAATGGTTACAGACACCAATATTAATGCTGTAGATTTTTATGAAACATTTAAGCTTGCACTTGAAAATAAATGGATGAGAGCCGTGAGTGGTGGAGGAGACTTCTGCTCAACAGAATCTGGAATTTTAAATGCGCAAAATTTTGTAGATGGGCTGGCTGATTGGGAAGATGTTGGAATCAAATTAATAGATGACAATACGCTGGAGTTAACATATATAGAAGACCAATCTGAGTGGAACATTAAGTATAATTTATCTTCGTTTGTATTATCACCAGTTCATACTGAAATGTACGAAGCGTTGGGCGATAAGTATGGTACTAGCGAGACTACAATAGGCTATAGTGGGCCATTCTATGTGGATTATTATGAAAGCGACAAAATCGTAAGACTTAAGAAAAATGAGAAATTTCATAATGCAGATAAATATATGTTAACAGGCCAAAACATCACTATCATTGCAGATACAGAGATGGCATTCGAAGAGTTTAAGGCTGGAAAATTAGATTACCGAGGATTGCCATCCACACAATATGACGAGTTCAAAAATCATCCAGGGCTTAAAACTATTCCGGGATCCGTTGTATATAGAATCGCGATTAATGGATTAGGCACTAGAGAAGAACAAGTAAAACAATTCCCAGATGGTACTTGGGTCCCAGAGCCTCTTCTTGCGAACCCAGACTTCAAAAAAGCAATGTATCTAGCAGTGGATAGGAAAAAACTGGCAAAAGACGTTCTAAAAACTGTGGAGCCAGCAATGTATATGTTTACTGAAGCGTATGTCGTTGAACCAGAAGAAGGTATAGCGTTCCGTAATACAGAAGCTGGAGAAAGCGTAGGAAAAACATTATCACCATCAACACATGGCTACAACCTTGATGCGGCGAAAGCTTCTTTTGAAAAAGCGCTCGACAAATTAGTTGCGGATGGCGTTTACAAAAATGGAGATGAAATCAAAATCGAGTTCTATTTCTTTAGTGGTTCAGAATCTCAAGCACTTATGGGAGATTATTTGAAGGGTGCATTCGAAGAAGCATTCAATAGCAAAAAGCATAACATCAAAGTAGTGGTTGATGCGATGGCAAAAGACTTCCCAGGAATCTACGACGACCATATGCAAAGTGGAGAATTCGACTTAGCGGTGGGTGCGATAGGAGGGTCACAGCTAAATGCGGCATCATACTTGGATGTATTCGCAGATGATGACCGTTCTGGATTTACATTAAACTGGGGCATCGACACCAACGTTGCAGAAATTCCTGTTATATATACAACAGACGATGGCGAGTTGGTAAAAGAGATGTGGTCATTCAACGCTATTAGTTCTGTACTCAATACTGAAACAGAAATTTTTGAGGGAACAGAAGTGCTTAAGAAATCAGAAAAAGTTGAAAAAGTAACTGACGAAGCGGATGAAGCAACTACAGAAGAAGATGAGCCAGCGGTAGAAGAAGATGAGCCAGCGGTAGAAGAAACTGAGCCGGTAGTAGAAGAAGCTGAGCCGGTAGTAGAAGAAACTGAGCCGGTGGTAGAAGAAGCTGAGCTGGTAGTAGAAGAAGTTGCACCAGTGGTAGTAGAAGAAGCTGAGCCGGTGGTAGAAGAAGTTGCACCAGTGGTAGTAGAAGAAGCTGAGCCGGTAGTAGAAGAAGTTGCACCAGTGGTAGTAGAAGAAGCTGAGCCGGTGGTAGAAGAAGTTGCACCAGTGGTAGAAGCTGAGCCGGTAGTAGAAGAAGTTGCACCAGTGGTAGAAGCTGAGCCGGTGGTAGAAGAAGTTGCACCAGTGGTAGAAGTGAGCCGGTAGTAGAAGAAGTTACACCAGTGGTAGAAGCTGAGCCGGTGGTAGAAGAAGTGCACCAGTGGTAGAAGTGAGCCGGTAGTAGAAGAAGTTACACCAGTGGTAGAAGAAGCTGAGCCGGTAGTAGAAGAAGTTACACCAGTGGTAGAAGTTGAGCCGGTAGTAGAAGAAGTTACACCAGTGGTAGAAGCTGAGCCGGTGGTAGAAGAAGCTGCACCAGTGGCGGAAGAATCAGAAGTAGTAGAATGGGATACTGACGTTGTGCCAGAAAAAGTAGAGAATGTTGATGAAAAAACAGGACCAGTGGTAGTTATTATAGATGCGGAGCTTGTTGACAAAGCAACTCCAGCTGAAGCAACGGAGGAGGAATAGAAAAATAAGGTAGCAACAACAAAAGATGAGCCTACGATATAAACTACGAGAGAGGTGAAAGTTACAGATGAAGAAGATGCTATTGCGCAAGAGTTCGTTCCGAGGTAAGAGTAAGTTGCGATAGTAGTAAAGTGAAATATTTGTGATAAATGAAACTGATGCCGAAGACAAAAAATATGACAAGTGAAAATAGCGGCGAGGTAATTTATAACACAGAATGCTCGGTCACAATTGTGAAATACGATGCATGATGGGCCGAGAACTCTATGTTCTTGGCTCTTTTTTTTAGATAGATGAAAGGAAGTGATGTCAATGGCTAGGTATATTGCAACTCGTATAGCTTGGATTTTTGTGATGTTATTTGCAATATTATCGATGAACTTTGTATTATTTAAGTTGGCCCCAGCGTATCCGCCAACTACAGAGGATGAGAAAACTGCATATTATAACAAGCAAGTATCGGATGGCTATATGGAAGTTACGTTGGTAAGTGATCAAGAGGAAATGGAAGAAATTCGTTACCAAATGTCAACTGCAACGACTGTTAGAAATTCTTATTATGAAGATAAAGGCGATTTTATTCGTGCGTATTTGCAGGTGCCTATTAGTGAGCAGTATTTTAACTGGATGGGCAATGTAATTTTTCGTCTAGATTTTGGACAGTCTACGCGCGTTGAAGTTGGTAGACCGGTATTTGATATAATTAAGGATCGTATGGCAACTACATTGACTATCAATATTATTGCATTATTTTTCTACACCCCGATTGGATTGGGCTTGGGGATATGGGCGGCATTAAAAAAGAATAAGCTAGCAGATAATGTGATTTCGTTTATGGTTATGATAATGATTTCGATACCGAGTTTTGTAATTATGGTTATGCTAGTTATGATTTTTGGATATGGACTGGATTGGGTACCAACAATATTTCCGCCAAAAGACGCAGAGATCATGTTGCGAATTCGTGGGTACATATTGCCAGTACTTGCCATGACATTTGGGCCTATTGCAGGGTTAACTCGTACTACAAGAGCGGAGTTGACCGAAGTATTAACGTCGGAGTATTTGTTACTAGCAAGAACAAAGGGACTTACAAGAAAGCAGTCTGTAATAAGACATGCATTGAGAAATTCGCTTGTGCCATTGGTACCAGGAATTATTGGGTCGTTTGCGGGGCTTTTGTCTGGCTCGGTAATTATAGAACAAATATATTCAGTGCCAGGAACAGGAACTATATTTCTTCGCGCATTAACTAAGAATGCATATGACTATAATTTGTTGTTAGCATCTACAGCGTTTTATACTTGCATTGGACTCTCTGCAGTGCTAATTGTCGACCTAACGTATGGACTTATTGATCCTAGAATTAGAATGGGAGGTGTCAGATAGATGGAAAACAGAAAAATAGAGCAAGATAAATTTAAGTTTATTCAAAAAGATGAAAAAATCTATGATCAAAAGATAGAAGGAAAGCCAGTCTCTTCTATGAAAGATGTTATGATTCGTTTTGCAAAGAATAAGACTAATGTTGTTGCGACTTTTATTTTGCTATTTATTGTGTTGTGTTCGATGTTTATGCCAGCTTTGACAGGAAAAGAGTATGTGAAGCTGAATGAAAAACTAGCGTTTTTGCCTCCTAGAATACCAGTAATTGAAAAGCTTGGGGTGATGGATGGAACTGTGTTGGTAGAGAATAAGCCAATTGACCCATCGACCTATGATGAACAAACCGGCTTATATTTGCCAACTGGGTATAATCCTAAGGCAGTGGAGATGGATACCCTCAAAAATGATGTGGTGATGAGCACCGAGAAATCTGCAATTGTAACCGGTGGACAGTCTGTTATGAGGTTAGATTATGACTCTACAGAAATGACCGTGGAATCGAAAGATTATTTGGTGTTTACGAAAGCGAGCAATCCGAAACTTGCTATAAATCTATATGAATTGACAGGTGACGCGGCAGTAGAAGTGCTATTGCAAACCAAACCAGGAACTTATGAAGTGATAGCAACTCTAAATGAAGCCGGATTACATGAACTGGAATTATATAAATTGAAGCCAGAAATTTTTGGAGATATATTTTCTAAGTTGAGATTGCGAATGACAGGAGGTGGACTTTCTTCTGCAGCTATGATTGAGAGTGTAAAAGTGATAGAGAGCTCTAGTGAGGCACCTGTTTTTGAAAATTCTGGATACGCATTATCGTTGTATCCTATAGTAGATGGTGCCGGAAGCTATGTTCGTCAAAACGGAGAAATGATTGTGGCAACATTTAGATATAATAGATACATTGCCGCATTTGATTTAACCCATGAAATAGCATTTTCATCTGAGGAGTATGATAAATTGGTAGCGCAGTGGGGAGTAGAACCTATTCCGAACCCTGATAATCCCGATGGATGGTTTTTTGAAGAAGGATTTCCGATTAGAGAAGTTGTTAAAAAGAATGATGTTATTGTGATTGATGACAAAGAATATTTTTCGTATGAAGTGTATTTGGATTATCAGGCATATTTAGGATATGAGGAGCTGCCATACTTTTGGTTTGGAACGAGCGCCGCGGGTCGCGACTTATTTTCGTTGATATGGGTAGGTCTTAGAACGTCATTGCTTATGGGTGTAGTAACAACAATTATCAACGTGATAGTGGGAGTAATCTACGGCGCAATTGCAGGATATTACGGTGGCACAGCTGACTTGTTGATGCAGCGTTTTGCGGAGCTAATGGGACGATTGCCATGGCTTGTGGTGCTATCTATTTTGGTTGTTTTGATGGACCCAGGAATCACAACGCTATTTTTGATATTGATAATTAATGGTTGGGTAGGATTCCAGTCAGTAACGAGGATGCAGTTTTATAGATATAAGGGCAGAGAGTATGTCCTCGCATCTAGAACTATGGGAGCCAAAGATAGGCGTTTAATTTTTAGACACATATTACCGAACGGAATTGGAACAATAATAACAGCAAGTGTTTTGTCAATACCTTCAGTTATTTTCCTAGAAGCATCGTTATCATATTTGGGTTATGGAATTGGACATGGGCAGTCGTTTAATATTTTGGGAATGCATTTTACAGGCGTGTCTATCGGTGTGTTGCTTTCTGATGCGCGAGCGTTTTTGCAAATGTATCCATACCTAACAATATTCCCATCTGTAATTATATCGATACTTATGATTACGTTTAATATGTTTGGAAATGCACTAAGAGACGCATTTAATCCATCTTTAAGGGGGGTTGAATAAATGGCAAAGTTAAAAGTAGAAAATTTATCAATTTCGTTTAAGACTATTTCTGGTGATGTTCAAGCAGTTCGAGATATCAACTTTGAACTGGAAGAGGGAGAAACTTTAGCGATCGTTGGAGAATCGGGATCTGGAAAGTCTGTTACAACCAGAGCCGTGATGGGGATATTAGCAGGAAATGCACGAATTATGAGCGGGTCTATTATGTATGACGGAGAAGACTTGCTTAAGATTACAGAAGAAGAGTATCAAAACATTCGCGGCAAGAAGATTGGTATGATTTACCAGGATCCGCTCTCTAGTTTAAATCCTATTATGAAAATTGGAAAGCAAATTACAGAAGGTTTGATTCTAAATGGGGATCATATTAAAAACCGTACGGAGCAAATTTGTCATATGGAGCGCGTGAGATATTTTACAGTAAAGCGCGAGATGCAGTTGCTAAAAGAAGAGAAGAAGAAAAACAAGAGTGCGATAGAAAAACTGAAACCAAGACTTGAAGAAACAAAGAAGATAATGGAAGCGGCAGAAGCGGCAGCCAAAGTTAGGGCATTGGATGAATATAAGGCCGATATCAATAAAATGAAAAAAGAGTTGGCTGCAATATCTAAAAATCCCGATAAGTTAGATAAGCAAGAGCTTCGTAAGCAGATAGAACAAAAAAAAGATGCTATTGCAAGTCGAAGACGTGTAACCAAAAAAGAAGCAAAGGCGCGCGCACTAGAAGTTATGAGAGAAGTTGGGATTCCGGAGCCCGAAAAGCGTTTTAATCAATATCCATTTCAATTTTCGGGAGGGATGCGCCAACGCATAGTTATTGCAATAGTATTGACGCAAAACCCTGACATTTTAATATGCGATGAGCCAACAACAGCATTGGACGTTACAATTCAATCGCAAATACTGGAGCTTATAGAAAAACTTAAAGAAAAGCATAATCTGACAGTAATATTTATTACGCATGACTTGGGTGTCGTGGCAAATATAGCGGACAGAATCGCTGTTATGTATGCAGGTAAAATCCAAGAAATAGGAGGAGTAGAAGATATCTTTTATAATCCGCAGCATCCATATACTTGGGCAATGCTAGGATCAATGCCAGACCTAACATCCAAAGACCGCCTACTTACAATTCCGGGTACACCGCCAGATATGAGATTTCCTCCAAAGGGAGATGCGTTTGCGTTAAGGAGTGAGTATGCGATGGCAATAGACTTAGAAGAGCAACCGCCGATGTTTAAAGTGTCCGATACTCACTATGCGGCGACGTGGCTACTGCACCCAGACTGTCCAAAAGTTGAGAGGCCTACTATCCTTGATGAGAGAATCGAACGCATGAGCAAAATGTATGGTGAGGAGGGAAATGATGGAAAATAAAGAGCCGATAATATCAATTCAAGACCTTAAGGTGCATTTTAAATCTGGAAGAGGAAAGCAGCAGTTGGTGGTTAAAGCTGTGGATGGCATTAGCTTTGAGATTTATAAGGGAGAAATTTTTGGGTTGGTTGGAGAGTCAGGTTGCGGAAAGACTACAACTGGAAGAACACTGATTCGCCTGAACGATGCCACTGCGGGAAAAGTAGAGTTTTTGGGACAGTCGATAGTGGAAGGAACAGAGTTTAATGAAATTAATATTAAATCTGCAAAGAAGTCGCTAAAAAAGAGTAAAACTGAATCGGAGAAAACATTTATTAAGAATGTGATAAAAGAAGAAAAAGAAGAGATAGAGCGTAAGAAGAAAATTAACACCCATATTGATAGGGCTCTGATGCAGAATATGCAGATGATTTTTCAGGATCCGATAGCCTCGCTAGACCCGCGAATGACAGTAAAAGAAATTATAGCAGAAGGCTTGAGAATTATGGGCGAAAAAAAGGATGCGGTGATTACGCAAAAAGTCAATGAGATGCTAGAAGTCGTGGGGCTGGTGCCAGAGCACGGCAATAGGTATCCGCATGAGTTTAGCGGGGGGCAAAGGCAGCGAATCGGTATAGCAAGAGCGTTGGTGCTAAATCCAAAATTTTTGATAGCAGATGAGCCGATCTCCGCATTGGACGTATCAATACAAGCGCAAATAATCAACTTGCTAAACGATTTGCGTCATGAATTTGACTTAACAATAATGTTTATTGCGCACGACCTGTCTGTAGTAAAATACTTTAGCGACAGAATAGGAGTAATGTATATGGGCAACTTGGTGGAGCTTGCAGAATCTGATGAGTTGTTTGCAAACCCGATTCATCCGTATACAAAATCATTATTATCAGCAGTGCCATTACCAGACCCGCGCTACGAGAAAAAGAGGACTCGAATAGTATATAACCCAGAAGAAGCACACAACTATGCAGACGAAAAGCCGACTATGCATGAGATAAAACCGGGGCATTTTGTGCTTGCAAATACCGAAGAAATAGAAAGATATACCAGTGAGCAATAAGGGAATAATAAAAACCGTTGCAGCGACACTCGTAGCTGCATTATTGCTAATGTACTTCATATTCGACTTCTCTTTTAGCCTAATAAATATAGCGGATTGCCTATTTGTGGTCGGGCTGTGTCTGTTTTTTCCTGCATTGATAATAGCAACCAGTGCGATGGATCTGTTTGATGGAATTAGCTTTGTGAGCAGTAAAATGTTTAAGAAGCATACATTTAAAACGATATATGATTATAAGGAATATAAAAAACAGAAGAATCTATATAAAAAGAATCCTGGAAAACCATTGCTAGTGATTTCTCTAATATATATAGTAATTTCGCTGGTGATAGCTAGTTTTATTTAAGGGGCCATAATGGTCTCTTTTTTTGCGCAAAAAAATAACTGCCCCAGATTATAGGGCAGATGTTTGCTTCGCTTTTTGTTTATCGACTAGTGCTTTGATAGTTGCGTAGTCCTTTGAGAAGAATGTGCATGATTTAAGACAGACGCCACAGCCGTGTTGTTCGGAGAAAGGAAGGATGCATTTGGTTTCGTCAACGTACTGATCATTGATCGCTTGGGCGGGACAATTTCGAGCGCATTTGCCACATTTTTTGCAAAAGTCTTTAATCCACAGGTGTTCGTTTTGAGTTGCAAATGGTAAATTTTCGATATCAGTATAGACGACGGCAATTCGTAAGCTAGGGCCGTAATCTTTGTCGGTAATGAGCATGCCATGTTTGCCGATTGCTCCAAGTCCCGCATTTTCTGCTAAGGCAACATAGTTGGTATCGCCTTCCATTGCAGGACCCGCCATGGCATTAAATCCCTTTTCTCGCAGGAAGCTGGAAATCTTATTTACTGCAACACCCAAACCGTAATATGTTCTAAAAACTTCTTTGAGAGATGCGACAGATGGAGATGTTTCGATTTCTTCGGGCTTCATTTTCATAATGATTACAATAGCATTTTCGTATAAAATTGAATGAGCTGTGAAGATGTTTGCGGGCAAAACTTTGGTATACCCAACTAAATCGATATCCAAAGATTTGATATACTCTTCTAATTGTACAAAATCATCATCTGAAATAGTAATATTGCCTTTTTTTGGATTTTTTTTGATAGAGGAGGCACTGATTTTATTTTCCCATATAGTGCGAGTCATGGTCGTTGCTACGGGGAGGTGCATCTTTATAAAAGCTGATAATCCACCGGGGCTATGTTTTTTGCATAAATCTACAGTATCAATATAGTCTTTGCTGTTTTCATCTGAATGAATTAAAGTATCATCTTTTTGTACATATTTTTTGATTGTTGGAAACAGGCTCATAATGTTTTGCTCCTTAACTTTGTTATATGGGGATAACGATTTTTAGAATATAATAAATGATATGCATAAAGCTAATATGAAGCGCATAAAAAAATAACTGCCCCAGATTATAGGGCAGATGTTTGCTTCGCTTTTCGTTTATCTATGCTTAAACCAAAAACTTCCAAAGCCAATCGGTATTAGTAATATCTTGCTGATAATTTGAATGCAACACGAGATGCTGCAAAGGAGAAGGAATAACGCCCTGGTTGAGAGCGTTCCACTCCTGTACATTGTGAGAAACAGTAATAACCTTGAGACTAGCAGGTAGGGAGATGCGAGTGAGTCGACTACACTTTAGAAAGATTTTTTCGCCAACTAGAGTAACGCCCTCAGATAATGCCACTTCGGATAAGCTGGAGCAATAGGTCAAACATACTATTATTTATACTGATAACGCCTATAGCACAAAATACTGCTACTATTGGAAATAAAAGGTACTTAGGGATATCGATTATTTTGGCCATAAATCGAATGGTTGTGGCTTGGTATAAATACATAAAAATGTTGGCAACAAATACAATTAAGATAATAGTTCTAAATAGTTCTGGTTGCTGCATGCTAAGAGTGGGGCCTGGAGTAAGTCCTTGAAGTGCTATTGCTCCCATTATAATAGCAGTGACTGTATCGCCGGGTACTCCTAAAGCAAGCATTGGCACAAGTGCTCCGCCAGTTGTTGCATTATTAGCGCTTTCACAAGAGTATATACCTGCCTCATGACCTGTTCCAAATTTTTCTGGAGTTTTTGAGCTACGTTTAGCTTGTTCGTATGAAATAAGACCAGCGGCCCCACCACCCATTCCGGGTAAGATGCCAATTGCAGTTCCTAAAAAACTCCCCTGAAGCATAACTTTAAAGTTCTTTTTAATAGAAGATAATTTTGGTGCATAAAACCATTTTTTTTCTACTTGTGCAGGTACCGGTTTATCGGATATATTGCCAAGTGAGTAAATTATTTCAGGTAAGGCAAAAACACCTATAATAACTACAACCAAATCAAATCCATTTTCAAGACCTGACAATCCAAAAGTATATCGTGAGGCAATGCCATCAACAGGGCTCATACCTACAGTGGTAAGTAATAATCCTATCATCATAGCAATAAATCCTTTGAGTCTTTTTCCACTCATCATCGAACATACTAAGGATAATGATAAGACAGCAGTTCCAAAGTACTCCCAAGGACCAAATGCTATAGCCATAGATGATAGTGTTGGTGCTAAAAAGAGTAATACTACTGCGCTAAATAATCCTCCAAAAACAGAAGCAAAGGCGCCGATAGATAATGCATCTGCAGCACGTCCGTTTTGTGTCATTGGGTAGCCATCAAATGTAGTTGCGACTGAGGCGGCTGTTCCGCCAGTTACGCTTCCCATATATATTCCCATTATTAAGCTCATTGATGGAATTACTTCTAATGAAAAAGTTACTGGAAGTATAAGCGCGACAGCTATAGGACCGTTTAATCCTGGAATACAACCAAAAACATTTCCGATAATTACACCTATTAAAATAAGGGATAAACATTCAAAATTCATTATATTTTGTAGCAATTCTAAAAATTCCATACAGTTCCTCCCTTATATATTAAAAATGCCACTAGGTAGCATAACATTAAAGTAATTAGTAAATATAAAATATAGTACATATACACTAATGGTAGAAGTTACGATGGTAGTGATGATTTGTTTTTTATTCATAAAATTTCCATGTTGTAGTTTATATAAAAATGGTATAGCAATAGCAAGAAAAATGCTGCTACTAATGAAAAAGCCTAAAGTGGTAATAGTTAATGCATATGCTATGAATAACAGATAAAAAGCAAGCCTTCGACCAACGAATATCTCTAAAAATATAAATTGTTTGTCTTTTTCAGCTTGAGATTTTAGTATTATTACTGTGCGAATGATTAACAATACAATTAAGCCGATTATAACGATTCGAGGAAATAATGCGGCTCCGCCAGATTTATCGATTATACTTACAGGGAAACGATACGTGGCAACATACATTCCAATACTAAGTATGATTAATATGATATTAAATATTATCTCACCCATAAACCCACCTTACTGAATTATAGCCGCAGCGGCTTCGTCAAATGCAATATAATTGGATGTTAATTCTTCGATATATAATGATGTATCCATATACTTTGGCTGAAAACTGATGTTTGCTAATTCTTCGATGCATTCTGGGTTGTTGCTAGCTTCTTGGATAAGATTATTCACATATTGAAGCACAGGTTCTGGGGTGTTTAAAGGAGCCCACAATCCAAAATCTTGTTTTAAATAGGCATAATTTTCGAAGCCCAATTCTGCAAATGTTGGAATATCTTCATATCCTGGTTGCTCTATATCGGAAATAATCCCTAAACATCTAAAGTCCCCGCTATCAATATATTGTTTTACTGCACCAAAACCATCTACATATCCATCGATTCTGCCGCCAAGAAGTTCGGGAGATTTAGAACCAACTCCTAGATCAACTTTATGAAATTCTACATCTTTTTCTTGCTCGATTTGTAAAACTCCAAATAATGGAAGAGTTCCTGTTACTGAGCCTATTTTTATTGTGCCGGGAGCTGATTTAGCAGCATTAATTAAATCGTCCATAGTGTGATAAGGAGAATCTGCTGATACTACAACAGCCATGGTTGAATCTAACAAATAGCCAATTGGCTGTGCATCTTCGTATGTAAAATCGGCAATTCCTAAGGCGTGTTGCATAATAAATCCTGAAGAGTGTAGGGATAAGGTGTATCCATCAGGATTAGATTTTAACATTTCTGAAAATCCAGTTCTACCTCCCGCTCCTACAATATTAGTGATTTTGATTTCTGTATCAGCGGCTTCATTCATATATTGGACCATGATTCGTGCTGGAATATCAGAATTGCCACCAGCTTCATAAGGAATAATTAGATTGATGGCTTGGGAAGGAGCAAAAATGCCGTCTATGATATCGGTATTTGTAGCTATATTATCGGTATTTGTAGATGCGCATGCAGTAAATACAAGACAAGTTGTTATGGCTAATAAAAATTTTTTGGTCATAACTAAAATTTCCTTTCTAATTTAATATAGTATAAATGTCGAACAATAAATAATATGTACTAAAATTAAAATTTATGTTAAATATATAATGTTGTGAAAATAACATAAAGTAAAGGTGAATAATTTAATAAATTATATCCACCTTTGCAAAAAAACTTAAACCAAAAACTTCCAAAGCCAATCGGTATTAGTAATATCTTGCTGATAATTTGAATGCAACACGAGATGCTGCAAAGGAGAAGGAATAACGCCCTGGTTGAGAGCGTTCCACTCCTGTACATTGTGAGAAACAGTAATAACCTTGAGACTAGCAGGTAGGGAGATGCGAGTGAGTCGACTACACTTTAGAAAGATTTTTTCGCCAACTAGAGTAACGCCCTCAGATAATGCCACTTCGGATAAGCTGGAGCAAGCACTAAAAACGTTATTACCTACACTAGAGACGCCCTGCGAGATATCGATATTTTTGAGACTCACACAAGCAAAGAACGCGAGGTGATCGATGTGTGTTACAGTTTTGGGAATGACAATATCCGTAAGGTTCCAGCAATAGCTAAACGCACGAACGCCAATGCTAGTAACGCCGTGAGGAATGGTAATTTTAGGAAGATTGCGACAACCATTAAACGCCATAATGCCGATGCTAGTAACTGTAGAAGGTAGGTTTATACTCGTAAGACTTAGGCAATCGTTAAATGTCCACTCCTCAATTTTTAGGATGCCCTCCGGAAGAGTAATTTTTTCGATACTCACGCACATGCTAAAGGCGTATTTGCCAATGACAGCAACAGAGTCGGGGATGCTAACTGCAGATAAATTTGTGCATTCATTGAAGGTATATTTCTTGATTTGAATAACGCCGTCAGGAATATTGATATGAGATAATTTGAAACATTTATTGAATGCGGCAAATCCGATACGAGTAACTGCAGCAGGGATAACTACGTTATCGAGATAGACACATTCGCTAAATGCAAGATTGCCAATTTGAGTTAGAGTTTCAGGAATAAAAATATTTTTCAATTTGGAGCAGCCTCGAAATGTTTCATCACCTATTTTAGTTATGTTTTCTGGTAAAAGAATTGTGACTAGGCTAGTACAATTACTAAAGAGAAGACTTTCCAAAACGGTAAGATTATCAGGTAAAATAACGTTGATGAGGCTGACACAATCATGAAATGCTCCAAAGCCGATGCTGAGAACGCTTTCGGGAATAATAATTGTCGTTAAACTTAAGCAATCGCTGAATGCATTGTTTCCAATATGTGTTATATGTTCGGGAATTGTTATGTGGGATAAATTTATACATCCATGGAAAGCATAGTCGCCGATTTCGTTAATAGGTGCAATTGCGGTGGAGTACACAGAGAAGGCTTCGTCATAGACAATAGATTGCGATATCGCATCTTTGGATGAGGTGTTTTTAGACATGGCAACCATGGTTAAATCACTGCAATTGTTGAACGCGCTGGCACCAATGCTGAGAAGACTGGTTGGAATTAGTACACTAATTAGGTTTAGACAGTTGTTAAATGCTTTGTCTGCGATGCTAACTACGCCTTCTGGAATAGAGAGACTAGTTATGGTTTGGCAATCTGCAAAAGCTTCTTGTCCTATTATATGTACACCAGTTGGAATCTGAATTTCAGATTGGGAACCAATATATTTTACTAGCACCTCATCGATAATCTTAAATTCAGTAATATCGTATTGAATATCAAATCTTGCTTGTACAAAATAATTGACTGCACGCTTGGCAGCATCAAATCTCCACATGGATAGGGTAACTAAGTCGGCAACAATTAACTCAATTGCTTTTTCGTCGTTAATGGAAGATACGGTATTTGCAACAGCGATGTCCACTTCTTTGTCAATTGCTGCAAGTATCAAGTTCCTGTCTTCGTTGATAAGCAAAGTTTTAACGACTTCTTTGTATTGAGCCCTATCTGTTAAAAATTGATCTCCATATTTTTCAAAGATTTTTTTCAATACTTTGATTGTTTCATTCATTTTAGACCTCCTTTGTATATAAAAAATGCGTGTAATTCGCATAATTAATCTTATCACAAATTCATAGAATGAACAACAACAATTGCTAGAATCTGTAAAAATACCCCCTTTTAATTTTATAAAAAAATTATATAATATAAAATAAATTATACTTAAAAAGGAGCTTATTATGTTAAAAGTGATTCCAAAAGTTTCGTACGCAATAGAAAGTTTTGTAAAGACAAATACGGCTGTGACATTCACTGCTGCTAGAGGAAAGTTAAGACTAAAGCCGCAAAATGATAAGATTATTCGTGTAACATATACAGAGCGCGAGGATTTTGTAGCAGAGGTGGGTGCGGGTATCGAAAAGGATCTCGACTATACCAGTTGGTCGCTTGCGGAAGAGCCAAAGCATTATGTTCTGCAAACGAGTTTATTGACGGTCCATATTATAAAAGAGACAGGACAGCTAAAATATTTTAGCAAGAAGGGCAATCTATTGCTACAGGAATCCGAAATTGAAAGTCACCAGCTGATGCAATTCGAATCGATGCGCGTGGTAGTAGATAAAAATTTGCAAATAGAAGAAGAGGAAACGCCAGACGGGATGAAGCAGGTGATTAAAAGCTCTGCCAAAGAGTTTGACAAAAACTTGTATCGTACACGCCTGGGATTGCAGTTTCAGACAAGGGAGAAGCTCTATGGACTGGGCCAGGCAGAAGAGGGTACGCTAAACCTGAGAGGTACAACACAATATTTGCATCAGGCAAATCTAAAGATTGCAATACCGATGCTAGTTTCGACTGCTGGATATGGCTTGCTATCAGCAACGGCGAGCCCGGCAATATTTAGCGATACTGCATATGGATCGTATTTTTATACAGAAGCCGATATAGAAATGGACTTTTATTTTATAGCAGGCGCAAAGATTGATGATGTGATTCATGGGTATCGATTGCTAACAGGCAAGGCTGCGATGCTACCAAGATGGGCATTTGGGTTTGTACAGTCGCAGGAGGCATATGAGACTCAGGCAGAAATACTAGATGTTGCCAAAGGATATAGAGACAGAAAAATTGGCATAGATTGCCTTGTAATGGATTGGAGATCATGGGAAGGAGATGGATGGGGTCAAAAGACGGTAGACAAAAATCGTTTTCCAGACTTGAGACTGATGACAAATACTTTGCGAGAGCAGAATATTCATTTTATGCTATCGATGTGGCCAAACATGCATGCAACTACAGAAAACTATAAAGAGTTTGCGGCAGCGGGACTGCTATTGCCAGCGCATAATATTTATAACGCATTGGACGCAGATGCTAGAAAGCTGTATTTTAAGCAAACAAACGACGGGTTATTTAGCCAGGGAGTTGATTCGTTCTGGTGTGACTGCAGCGAGCCGTTTTGCCCCGAGTGGACTAGTGGTAGCTTTAAACGTGAGCCAAGCTATAATTTTTATAGATTTTTTGAGGTAGCAAGTAAGTATCTGCCAGCAGAGCTCACAAATTCTTATTCACTGTTTCATGCTCAGGCAATATATGAAGGGCAGCGAGAAGTCGATGATTCTAAACGTGTTTTAAACCTAACAAGAAGTAGTTATACAGGAGGTCAAAAATATGGCGTTGTCGTCTGGTCGGGAGATACGTGCGCATCGTGGGAGACGTTTGCGAAGCAGATTGTCGCAGGGCTCAATTTGTGTGCCTCGGGATTGCCGTATTGGACACTGGATATAGGTGCGTTTTTTGTAAAATATGGAGAAAAATGGTTTTGGAAAGGTAAGTACAACAAAGGGCTAGAGGATCTTGGCTATAGAGAATTGTTTGTGAGATGGTTTCAATATGGGGTATTTATGCCGATGTTTAGAAGTCATGGAACAGACATCAGGCGAGAGATGTGGAACTTTGATGCCAAAGAGGACCATAGATTTTATGATGCGCTAGTGGCAGCCAATCAGCTTCGATACACATTGATACCGTATATATATTCTATGGCGGCGGCAGTATATTTTGATGACTATACGATAATGAGATTGCTAGCATTTGACTTTGCGGAAGATGTCATTGCTTGTGAAGTGAAAGACGAATTTATGTTTGGCGACATACTGGTTTGCCCGGTTACAGAACCGATGTATTATGAAAGTGATTCTGCAGAAATTTTTAATGTAGCGAAAACTAGAGAAGTGTATTTGCCAAAAGGTACTGCATGGTATAATTTCTATAGCGACGAAAAGTTTGAGGGAGGAAAAACTATCACTGTCGATGCTGACCTGAGTAAAATTCCATTGTTTGTAAGAGAGGGGGCAATTATTCCGCGAACAGAAGCAACACAGAGTACGGCAGATGCGGCAAAGACCAAATTGCTAGTTCATATATACGGAGGCAAATCGTCAACTTTCAATTTGTATCAAGACAAAGGCGATGGGTATGGCTACGAAACAGGAGACTATGGAATTGCAAAGTTACTATGGGACGGCAAAACTGCTACAGTAGATGGTGAAGCCGATGTAGCAGAGTTTATAGTGCATTAAGTAGGCTAGAAATCTATGCTATAGTAATTTTCGCCTGCAACCCAAATGACCTTGTCGTCAGTTGCAATAGGCTGAACGAATTGAGAAAGTTTTCCATCTTCAAATGTTTGGACATCTGAGAGCTTGGTGCCATATTCATTGATGGTGACGTATTTGAGGTTGCTATCTGTTGCGATGGTGGTTATTGAATTATCGGGGTTGATAATATATTGGCAGTCTGTAAATTCCATCCACATAACCATAAAAGTGTTGTTATTTAAGTCGACGAGTTTTGGGGTGCTGCCTAATGTATTTGTACCTGAATAATCTGTTAACGCAACTTGAGTGGTGTTGCTAGATTCTTTGCTGGTAACCAAAACGACGATGTCGCGTTCTTCTTTTTTTAGACCAACAATGGCGGAGTTTGAGAAGTGATATTTTGGTTGATAGTCTATAGAATTTATTGCCGTAATGTAGTTGTGATCCGAGATGGCAAAGCCGCCCACTGTTAGCCCGGTTTGAGTAGCGCCGGGATAGCCTGGGATGTCAAAAATATTAATGGAGTCATCTTTTAGAGCATTGCCATGATCGTATTGGGTAATTACAAGTGCTCGCGGAAAAGCATTGCCATGGTCGAGTAGGATAGCCTGATTATCATCGAACGCGGCGAACTGATTAAAAGAGTGGCTTACATTGTTGGGTTGAGCCCATCTGCTAGCACCAGCTAGTCTCACTTCTGCTAGCATAGAATTGGTGTCAATAGCTGCAGTAAACTGGGCCTGGTGATGAACACCGCTTGCAGAGCTAAACATCGTTCTGGCAGTGTGAAGTAGAAGCATATTATTGTGGCTGGTTAGTGCGACATTGCCAAGCTGAAAGGGAGATGTGATACTGGCCTCATCGGCTCTGATAGCAGCTGAGTCTAATAATTTAAATGCTTTGTCGTATTTGTTAATCTGGATAACTTTTAAATTGGCATCTTGTAGCCATTTTTCTGTGATGTTGCCGTTTTCAATAGAAATGTTTTTGCACTGAGATTGACCAGAAACTGTAAAATAGAAATCATCTGTTGCGTAAAATCCAGCATATATTGGAAGATCTAAAGTTATGTATGTTGTGTCGAGCATTTCCAAAGTGTTTTGGTCAAATGCTTGTATAACGACTGTCTCATCGACAAATTCTAATAATGGAGAGGGAGAAAGGTCTATATTAGCGATTGGAACTTCATATTCCTGTCCTTCTACATCCACCAAATATAAAAGATTATCTTCAATGAACAGAGAGCGTTTGGGTATACTGGCGGTTGGGGCAGTGCTAGAAGCTGGAGTGACTAGTTGATCGCGATATGATTGAGTGAGTTCTGTTACACTTTGCTCGGCAGTAGTATTATACGCAATTGACATTACCATGATTGCTCCGATCACATTCAATTTTATTTTCATGTCAAAAATCCTCCTATTAAATAAATTTTGATTAATTATATCATGCTAGGTATCGCAGCCACAATACAAAAGTGAGATTAAAAAAAACTTTACAATCTTGTAACATGTGATATAATGGGATTAATAAAAACATTGCACCTTTAATGGGCGATAGTTAAGGAGGGTTTATTTTATGAAGACTAATACCAAAGCACTAACTCTTTTGGGGGTATTGCTAGCAGTTGAAATTTTGCTATCATACACTCCACTCGGATTTATCCCGCTACCATTTATGAACGCCACGACAACTCATATTCCGGTAATTATTGGGGGCGTATTTTTGGGGCCTGTGGGCGGAGGAATTCTTGGCCTAGCTTTTGGATTGCTATCTATTTTGCGTGCAACGATGGCACCAACTCTTACATCGTTTGTATTTTCGCCATTTGTAAGCATAGGAGGAGTAGACGGAAACTTTTGGAGCGTTGTCATTGCAATTGTTCCGAGAATTTTGATAGGAGTTCTGAGCTATTATGCATATGCTTTGTGCAAGAAATATAAGGTAAAAGATATGTTAGCCTACGCAGTAACAGGAATAGTGGGGTCGTTAACTAATACGATTTTTGTTATGGGGCTAATTTATGTATGTTTTGGTGAGCCATATGCGGCAGCTGTGGGAGTAGAAGCGGCGGCGTTGTTTGGATTTATCATGGGAATAGTGGGAATGAATGGCGTACCGGAGGCTATCATTGCTGCAATCATTGTTAGTATGCTTTGTAAAATTTTGAAACCGTTATTTAAGGGAGATTTAAGGTTAAGATTTAGGTAATTTGGAGGTGCCGTATCGATAGTTGATATGGCGCTTTTTTTTTGGGGATGCTATACTATTTATAAAATTAAGTTATAAAGGAAAAATTGTGATGATCTCAGAAGCGCTTATAATAAATACAAATGCATTGAAGACGGCATTGACAACGAATCTGCAAGCAAGCTATAAGTTATTTTGGTTTAAGAGTATTTTGATATGTTTAAACGAAAGGGCTAATTACTATTCTTTTAAGAAGCTTATTTGTAGTATGATAGGAGAGGCTTGGAAATATGTAGATAAGGAAGAATTTCAGTTTCCAAGAGCAGATCAACTACCAGTCATAGTTCAAGTAATTCGGGAGAGGTATCCGGAGGTTAGTGCAGATAATATAACAAAGTTTGTAGACAAATTAGAGGATAAGGAATTATTAAAAAGGATTGATAACTTGGGTGCTGAAGTGCCATACCGATTTTTGACGGCATTTTTTGAAAAGGAATTGTTTGGGATACCCGACAAGCAAAAACGTCAAAGAATAAAAGAGTTAGCCCAAAATTCATGTTCGGCAGTATATGGATTTTGGAATGGTAAATACATCTGCGTAAATATGAGATGGCATAGATATCTATCATATAACAGAGCGCCCTTAATGCACTGTGTGGATGAGTTGATATATAAAAAGCTGCAGCAATGAATATGGAAATCTGCCTTGAATCACCTTAAAATTAATGATAGCATAACAATGTGTCAAATAATAACATAAGAAAGTGAGAAAACAACATGAATAACGAAGATTTTTTTGATATGGAAATAGATGAGGAAGATTTTACAAGGTATTTTGAAGAAAAATTTAGTGAATCTTTTACACAGACATTTCGAAGCAGTTATAAAAAAAATCATCAAGAAAGTTATGATCAAGCTGTGAAGGAAGGAACAGTGGATAAGTGGCAAAAAAAACTTGATAAATTGATAGAACAAAAATTGGAAAAATTTTTTGAAATGTACAATGTGTATAATAAAAGGAACCAAGAAAGAACACTTAGTGTTTGGAGCGGTAAGTAAGCTAAAGAAAGGGTAAAAACTGTGAAAAGTTATATCAAAATTAATAAAGATGACAACGTTGTAGTGGCGCTGACTGATCTACACAAAGGAGAAATGGTAGAAGGGATAGCCTTACTAGAAGAGATAGCACAAGGACACAAAGCTGCGATAGCCAATATAGTAGCGGGAGAGTGTGCGATCAAATATGGTGCACCAATCGGGTATGCAAAGGAAAATATAGCTGCAGGTGCGTGGGTGCATACGCATAATATAAAAACGACGCTTGGAGATATAAACGAATACACATATACGCCGGCAATCAAAGAATTGGCAATGGAGGCTCCAGCAGTATTTGAGGGCTATAAACGCAAGAATGGCAAAGTGGGGATAAGAAACGAGATTTTTATTATACCAACAGTTGGATGCGTAAATAATATAGCAGGAGAAATTGCAAGGCGCACCCAAAATTTACTGTGCACTAATATAGAAGCTATTGTAGCCTATTCGCATCCGTATGGCTGTTCGCAAATGGGTGAAGATCAGGAAAACACAAAAAAGATTTTGGCAAATTTAATAAATCATCCGAATGCAGGAGCCGTGTTGGTTTTAGGCTTGGGCTGCGAAAACTCAAATATAGAAGAACTGAAAAAGTATATTGGAGAATACGATCCGGAGCGCGTAAAATTTGTGGTCTGCCAAGAAGAAGACGATGAGATAGCCCACTCGGTAGCAGTAGTGGAAGCCCTCGCTGCATATGCAAAGCAGTTTAAGAGAGAGACCTGTTGCACCAAAGATCTGATAGTAGGGTTAAAATGCGGTGGTTCAGATGGGTTATCCGGAATAACAGCGAATCCTGCAGTGGGAGAATTTTCAGATATTTTAATTGCCAAGGGCGGAATAACGATCTTAACAGAAGTGCCAGAAATGTTTGGAGCTGAGAGACTTCTTATGGACAGATGCGAAAGCGAAGAAGTGTTTTCGAAGACAGTAAAGCTGATCAATGATTTCAAGGAGTATTTTATATCGCATAACCAGGTAGTCTATGAGAATCCGTCACCAGGAAATAAAAAGGGAGGAATTTCAACATTAGAAGATAAGTCGTTAGGATGCACACAAAAGGCAGGAAAAAGCAAAGTTGTAGATGTGCTAGAATATGGAGAAACGGCACATAAGGCGGGGCTAAATCTTCTAAGTTCGCCAGGCAACGATCTCGTAGCAGCAACAGCGTTGGCAGCATCAGGTGCGCAAATCGTATTATTTACAACAGGCAGAGGAACGCCATTCGCATCTCCGGTGCCAACGATCAAGATATCATCAAATAGTGCGTTATCCAATAAGAAGCAAAAGTGGATAGATTTTGATTGCGGCAAGATGGCAACAGAAGAGGTAGAAATAGGCAAAGAGTTATTCGAGTATGTCCTTGCAGTGGCGAGCGGAAAAAAGGTAAATTCAGAGATATTGGGAATTCGAGATATGGCAATATTCAAGCAAGGGGTAACGTTATAAGTTGCGTAAGTGGCAGAAGTATAATATGAAAGGGAATGTGTAATGAAAACTTTGAACTATAAAACGTTAGCAGAACTAGGATTTGACGAATTTTTATTAACAGAGGGCAAGGAGCGAATTTTGCAATTTGGAGAAGGAAATTTCTTGCGTGCATTTGTTGATTATTTTGTGGATGTTATGAACGAGAAGGTGGGATTTGATACCAAGGTGGTGATTGTTCAGCCGATTAAGCCTGGTTTGGCGCAGGTGATCAATGAGCAAGAAGGATTGTACACGCTGTATTTGAGAGGAAACGAAAAAGGGCATAAGGTAAACGAAAAGCGCGTCATTTCTAGTGTAAGCCGATGCATTAACCCGTATGATGATTATAACGAATTTTTAGCGTTGGCAAAAGGGGAGGATATTCGTATAATCGCATCGAATACGACTGAGGCTGGGATTGCTTTTGATGCTGCATGCAAATTTGATGATGCGCCACCTGCAGCGTTTCCGGCTAAACTTACCAGATTTATGTATGAGCGCTTTAAGGATAATAGGAAGGGATTTGTAATTTTATCTTGCGAGTTAATAGATGATAATGGCAAAGAGCTATTAAAGTGCGTTGAAGAGTATGCAAAGTTGTGGGCATTGGGCGATGACTTTGTTGCATGGGTGAGAGAGGAGAATATTTTTTGCTCAACTTTGGTGGATAGAATAGTAACAGGGTATCCGAGGGGAGAAGCCGAGGAGCTGTGTGAAGCGTTGGGATATCAAGATAATCTAATTGTGACAGCAGAAACATTTGGGTTTTGGGTGATAGAAGGGCCTAGCGCACTAGAAGCGGAGTTGCCATTTAAGGAAGCGGGATTGCCGGTGGTTATTACCGATAATCATAAGCCATATAAAGAGCGCAAGGTGAGGATTTTAAATGGTGCGCACACATCGATGGTGCTTGGAGCATATTTGGCGGGATTTGATATAGTGCGAGACTGCATGGGCGATGAAGTAGTGAGCGGATTTATGAATAAAGCGATATTCGATGAGATCATCCCGACACTTTCGCTGCCTAAAGATGAGCTTGTGGAATTTGCAAATTCTGTAAAAGATAGATTTAATAACCCGTATATCGATCATAAGCTGCTAGATATTTCGCTCAACTCTACATCTAAATTGAAGGCTAGAATTTTGCCAACAGTCAAAGACTATGTTGCGAAGTTTGGCACATTACCAAAATGTCTAACTGCAGCATTTGCATTTTATATTGCCTTTTATAGAAGAGGAAAAACTATGGCAGAGAATGCGTTGATTGCAGAGCGCCACGGTGAGGAATATCGAGTAGTTGATGATGCGGCTGTGCTGCAATTTTTCTATAACAATAAAGATGTAGAGGTGGCGCAGTTGGTTCGTAAAGTATGTGAAAATGTAGAATTTTTTGGAGAAGACCTAGCAACAATCGATGGATTCTATGAGCTAGTGCTAGCAGATGTAGAGATCATTTTAAATGATGGCGCATATGCTCTGTTAGAAAAATTGGTGAAGTAGGCAAAGATGGCTATAATTTTTTTTAAAATTTGGCTTGTAATATTTTGTAGAATGATGTATGCTAGTTTTGGTAACCTAAATTTTTTTTTAAAAGGAGAAGTTTATGAATCAATATTACGAGAACATGAAGAAATATCTTGAAAAGATTGATGATGTTATTGCAAAAGGTCCGCATAAGGATACTTGGGAATCGCTAGCAAATCATAAAGTACCTGATTGGTATCGAAATGCAAAGTTTGGTATATTTATCCATTGGGGAGTGTATGCAGTGCCCGCGTTTGGCAGCGAATGGTATGCTCGCTTTGTGTATAAGCAAGATGCATTGCGTCGTGGATTAAATATGTTTGATCACCACGTAGAAAAATATGGACCTCATAAAGACTTTGGCTATAAAGATTTTGTGCCTATGTTTAAGGCAGAGAAATTTGATGCGGCAGAGTGGGCAGACCTCTTTAAAGAAGCAGGGGCGAGATTTGTTATGCCGGTTGCGGAGCATCATGATGGATTCCAGATGTATGATAGCGATGTTTCTGAATGGTGTGCAACAAAAAAAGGTCCGATGAAAGATATCGTTGGTTTATTAAAACAAGAGTGTGAAAAGCGTGATATGGTTCTTACAACATCTTCTCATAGGGTGGAGCACTATTGGTTTATGTGTGGTGGACGTGAATTTGAAAGTGATTTCCAAAAGTATCTTGATAAAGATGGAAATTTTGAATATGGCGATATGTATTGGCCATCATATCCAGAACCTTTTATGGCAAAATCAGAGGGAGTAACGACAGATCAGGGCTCTATTCATGTGGAAGGGATAGATCCAATTTTTATGGAAGACTGGTTAGTTAGAACTTGCGAGCTTGCAGATAAGTATCAGCCGCAAATAATGTACTTTGATTGGTGGATTCAAATAGAACCAATGAAGCCATATCTTAAAAAATTTGCAGCATACTACTATAATCGTGCAGTAGAATGGGGCAAAGAAGTTACGATCAACTATAAAAACGATGCATTCCAACACACGAGTGCCGTTAGAGATATCGAGCGCGGACAATTAGCAGATGTGTCGCCGTTTTTCTGGCAAAACGATACATCGGTTGCAAAGAACTCTTGGTGCTATACAGAAAATAACGATTATAAGCAATCATTTGAAGTAATTTGTGACTTAGTAGACGTGGTATCTAAAAACGGATCGCTGCTGTTAAATGTTGGGCCAAAAGCCGATGGAACGATTCCAGATCAAGACAAGCAAATTCTAAAAGATGTAGGTGCGTGGCTGAAAGTGAATGGCGAAGGCATCTATGATTCGTATCCATTTAGAAAATATGGAGAAGGACCAATAGTAACAGAAGAAGGACACTTTACCGATACAAAGAGAAAATCTTTTACAACACAAGACTTTAGATTTACCTACAAACCGAATGCGATGTATGTATTTGCAATGAAGTGGCCACAAGATGGAATCCTAAAAGTGAAGACATTTGGCTCAAAAGTTAAAAAATTTAATGCAAATATTTTAAAGGCAGAGGTGCTGGGATGCGATAAGCCGTGTGAGATAATAGAGTGTGATGAGCACCTAACTATTATTTCTAAGCATAAAGCAGAAAATCCAAATTTACCAGTATGTGTCAAACTTACTATCGACTAAAATTAATGCCTCTTCAAAATTTGGAGAGGCAAAAAAAGAGAGAGCCAAAGCCCTCTTAAGCAAATGAATAATTTAAATAGAGAAATATAAAAACACGAATACAAAATACATACTAGCTGGTAAATGTTACAACACTTGTAGCTGGATTCCATTGAACTGTAAGTCCCAAAGCCTCTCCAAGAGGAGTAATAGGTGCAAAAGAGTTATTGCCCTGAAGCATCATAGGCTCCTTCATAATTACAGGGGTACCATTAACGATAAGAATTTTGGAGCCATCTCGAACGGTAACTAAGGTTGAGCCAGGTGCACCGACAGTGCCATTAACGATCGTGGCAGTCATGACGCCAAACTCATCACGATAAGATGAAATTTTATTATCCTCAATTCCAAACAATTTTGCTAAATCACGAACACCAATCATAGGATAACCATTAGTTGTAATGAATGGTTTTGTAGACATAGCAGTAGTTTTGCCATTTACTGTTGCTGTCCCAGATCTAAAGTTAACCTGTGCAACAGTGGATTCTTCTTGTTGAGTGGATCCTATACCGATGACTAAGTAATCTTCATATGACAATTCGGAGTCTTCGTTAAAGTCAATCGCATCTCCTTTGATGGTGAGATCATAGTTGCCTCGAGGTGTACCGGCCCAGATGTCATAATTTATATCTTTGATAGTGATTGTACCAGGAATGTCGTCGGATTCCTGATCGATATGAATTTCTAAAATCCCTTTATCGCCATCAAAATCAGTGCTAACTTCGAGTCCAGATTGGCTGTCGGTCGAAACATTTCCATCGTCAAAAGATCTACTATCTAGACCAATATCTTCAAGTTCAATAATAATAGTATGACCATCTCTAAACATCTCTGCTTCAGTTTCTTTAAGTATAATTTCTCCAGTTTTTTGATCTTTAAGACCTAGATCAACATAAACTTGAGGTGCAGTAATAGTGAACGGCTTCTTGACACTGCCGATAACAGTGACTATTTCCTCGTCCTTAAAATTGTCGCTTTCAAATGTAATGCTCATGTCCCCGGCTGTGGCATCGGCATCGGCTCGCACTGGGAATGAAAAAATAAGTTCCTCAATTATATTGTGCCATTGCTGTTCAGCATTGTCGTCATCTTCGTGGAAATAAAAACCTTCGCATTCGTCATAAAGTTTGTCGATATCTAATGTGTACTCATCGTCATCAACGGTTAAAATATCTGTATCACCATTAACGATTTCACCACCATTAAACTCAAAAACAATATCGGCTACATCATAATCCATTTTGCCGTTTTTAAACGTAAAGTAAAATTCATCTCGTGGGTTAAGCGAACCTTGGACGACCTCTATAAGTGCAAGTTCTACATCTGCAGAATCTTGACCAGCCCATACTTCGGCTTCTTCTAGAACTTCTATTAGGACATCGTTATCAATTACGGTCGAAATAGCAAATTCTTCTGAGAGCTCGTTGGCATCATCAAAGTCTAAACTTCCTACTTTGTTGCCGTCCCAATCAAGGGAGTCATTATCAACCTGAGATATGGACATTTCGATTTCGCCAAGAGAAAGCTCGGAGTGTCTGGATCTTAAATCTATTGGTAAGTTATGGAATTCTATACCGCCTTCATAACTGCGAAGAGGTCCTGAGGAAATTTGTCCAGTTTCGTCTATAATTCGAATTACCATTTCTGCGTCTTCAACTGCAAGAACCTCAACTTGAATATGTTCTTCGTAGCCTCTTAGCCCGCCAACAATTTGGATATATGGGTAAAGAGCACCTTCTTGGCCGCCATTACCATCGGCATCAGGTTTGGAATCCCACAACCTGTCTCCCTCGCTTAAGCCAAATTCAAGATCGTTTTCGCTAAGTTGGATATGAAAAATTCCGCCACCTATTCCAGCTTCTAGAGCCTCTCTATCTTTTAATGGTTTGCCATCCTCGTCATGCGTTTTAAATGCTCCTGCAAATACAAATTCTTGATTTTCTTCTAGTTCGAAGACACCGAGATTGCCTCTTCCTTCTAATGAAATTGTGCCTTCGCGTTTAAGATTGATATCTGCAATATCGCCGGTAACTTCAGAAGAGCTAAGAGTTAGCTTATTGCTAAAAATTTCGCGACCATCAACATCAAGAGCTGGAGCTTTGCCTGTTACCGTGAATGCTACTGGAACATACAAGCGGTAATTGGTGCTGCCTCTAGCAAAGTTTTGATACATCTCAACATCAAGAATGGATTCGTCTCCATAAGGATCACGGAAAATAGTGAATTCCTTTAAGTACGCATGCGCATTGTTACTAGGATTTGAGACATTACTTTGATATCCAGCGGAATTGAAATCGAATCCAGAATTAGTAGAAATATTACTAGCTGTGGGATCATCTATGGCTGTGACTATGGCACCATCGACAGCAGTAGGAGTGATGATATCGACACTTGGAATTAATTTTTCGGCATCTTTATCGCCATCAGATTTAAGATTGACAAAAACTATATCACCATCTTCGTTCTCAGCCGTCGTGAATATAAAAACTTGTTTATGATCACTGGCCAATTTTGTAAGGTTCGGTGGTGATGCAGGATTTTTTCTCGTAATGTATTGCTTTGCTTCTGCGTAGTCGGTAGAAACATAAGAGGTGTAGTTTCCGTCTTGATCTATCGAAAAAATTCGTCTAGGAAATGGTGGATTGACTGCAGTTATTGGTGGACTAATTGCTAAAAGCTCGGTATCATTTCCGGAAGAAATATCCTCTAAAGCGTATATAGCATTACTAGGCAAAGATTTGTCGGTCACTGCGAGTTTATAGTCTGTAATAGAGTTTTCAATAACCTCATTTTTTTCGTTGCGTTGAGCGACGCCATCATCACCTTGAGTTGGCGTAAAGAATTTTTCGTTAAATTTTAGATCGAGTCCTTTAATTTGAAATTGAATAGGAGAATCTAAGTCTCCAGATATTGGGTCGTTATTGTTGTTATAAATTTTCAAGTTTATGGCTTCCCGTCCTGTTTGTGGATTAACGTATCCAAACTCATTAGACATAATCATAGATTCCTTATCCACTAGAACTTGCATTGCAGAAGTGAATGTTGGAAGAGAAGTTGATACCATTGCGGCTGCCATTAACATTGCTAATTTCTGACGTAGTTTCATTTGTATATCCCCCCATATGTGCAAAATCAATGTGAGCGTAAGGCTCTCTTGATATATTTTATTTTTTATATTTAGCAATAAATGTGTGATACATCTGCTATAATTGAAATTATATAAGATACTGCAGAAAAAGTCAATGAATGACAATAAAACGTAATTATCATGTAATTAAATGTAATGAAAAGTGTTTTAAAGTTAAAAAAAGAGGAGAACATATAGTTCTCCCGAGTAGCAAATGAATTAATTCAGATAGAAAATACTAAAAACTAAGATGATAAAAATTAATTACTAAATGTTGCGATACTAGTAGCATTATCCCAGTGAACAGTTAAGCCTAAAGATTCTGCGATAGGTCTAATCGGTGCATACGCACGATTGTCGGATCCGATAGTCATAGCTTCACCCATAATGACAGGGTTACCGTTTACTGTAAGAATTTTTGAACCATTCTTAACGGTTACTAAAGTTGAACCAGGCTCGGCAATTTTTCCGTTGGTAATGGTGATGGTCATAACATCAAATTCATCGTGACCATATTTAATTTGATCTTCGTCTATTCCAAAGAATGATGCGATATCACGCACGCCAATCATAGACCAGCCAGAAGTTGTGATATAAGGCCGAGAGGTCATAGCAACAGGTGTTCCGTTTACTGTAGTTCTACCAGATTTGAAGTCTACTTTAGAAACAGTGGATATTTTCTCTTTCTCTGGCTCAATATTTTCTCCGATATGCAAATAGTCTTGATATTCTAAGTCGCTATCCCCAGAAAAATCAATGGCATCGCCCCTAATTGTGAGATCATAGGCACCTCTAGGCGTACCAGCCCAAATGTCATACTCGATATTTTCGATGGTAATGGTTCCAGGGATATCGTCAGATTCTTCGGTGATGGTAATTGTGAGTGTACCTTCTTTGCCATCAAAGTCTGTATCGATTTCAAGCCCGGACTGTTCATCGGTAAATACATTTCCGTCATCAAATGATCTGCTATCAAGTCCGATATCTTCTAATTCGATGATGATTTCATGCCCATCCCTAAACATTTCTGCGGCAGTTTCTTTGAGAACAATCTTGCCGGTTTTTTGTTCTTTAACACCTAGGTCGAGATAGACAGGTTCGGCCGTGACGGTGAAAGGCGTTTTAATATTACCAACAACTACGGTTTTTTCTTCGTCTTTAAAGTTATCGCTTTCGACAGTAACGGTCATATCACCTGCCTTTGTACCAGCATTGGCGCGTACTTTAAGCTCAAAAGTAAGCTCTTCTAATATTTGGTGCCATTTTGCATCAGCGTTAGCTGTATCTTCTTGGAAATATATTCCTTCGCAAGCATCGTAAAGTTCATCGAGATCTAAAGTATATTCTTCATCATCATCATGACTGAATATTTTTTGGTCATCATTTTGAACTTCGCCACCTTCAAATTTAAAAGTTATGCTTTCTAAGTTGTCTTTCAAATCTGGGTCCAGTTTTCCGTTATTCAATTTGAAGAAGAATTCGTCTCTTGGGTTGATAGCACCGCCTACGATTTCTTGAATGGCAATTTCTATTGTATCAGAATCTTGACCAGCATAAAGTTCGGCTTCATCAAGTATCTCTACCAAAACATTGTCGTCTATTACTTCTGCAATGGTCAATGTTTCTTGTATTTCATCTGCATCTTTGAAATCAAGATGACCAACTTTGTCGCCTTCCTCGAGGCTGTCTGGGTCAACTTGAGTTATTGACAATTCGACGTCTCCAAGAGAAAGCTCGGTATGTCTAGATTCAAGTTCAATTGGCAAATTATGAAATTCGATGCCGCCCTCATATTTACGGTTGATGCCCGTTGTACGATTAGTTTCATCAATAATTCTAAGTACGACTTCATTATGTTCTGCGGCAAGAATTTCTACTTGAATATAGTTATCAAAGCCTCTTAAACCTCCAGTTAGTTGAATATGACCTGCAAGAGCACCGGGTTCGCCATCTTTGGTTATATTGCCGGTATCGGAATCAATAGTAGCTTTTTCGTTCCATAATCTGTCACCTTCACGTAAATCAAATGCAAGATCGCTATCACTGAGTTGAAGATGGAAAATCGCACCATCTGTACCTTGGTCTAAAATGTCTGGCATATCGATACTATAGTCATCTGTGGAAAATTCTCCATCGAACACAAATTCTTGATTTTCTTCTATTTCGAAGATACCCAATTCGCCTTTGCCATCCACTGAGAGTTGACCGTCGCGTTTAAGATTGATATCTGCAATATCGCCACTAACTTCGGGATTGGAGCTAATAACTAATTTGTTGCTATAGATTTCTTTACCATCTACATCAAGAGCAGGTGCCTTGCCAGAAACCCTAAAGGCTACGGGTACATAAAGACGTTCATTTAATCCTTTACTAAAGTTTTGGTAAAACTCAACATCTAAAACGGAGTCGTCGCCATAGTTGTCTCTAAATATTGTAAAATCTTTAAGATAGAGTTGAGTATTAGGTAGGTCGGTTGTAAAAGTGAAATCGGTTTTACCAGCAGTAATTAACCCTGACATGTCACCAGCATTGGGATTAAATGGTGTGATACTGCCGGTATTGCGTACGAAATCAGTTTTTCCATTATTTGGAACTACGTTGATATAAAGTGGTTCTTTGTCAACACCAAATGGTATTTTTTTACTCTCTTTTGGAGCGACTTTTTGAAACATAAATATTTCAGTAACATTACCAGCGGGGTTTTGGATATAGTTAGTATTAGGAGTAGAATCTCGAAGATAGGACTTTCGTTGTGCATATGGTATTGATACATATGAGGTATAGTTACCGTCCTTATCAATTGCAAAAATTCTATCTGCGTAGCCAACATATGAAGCATTTTTACCAGTTAATTCACCATCGGTGAGATCGGAGTCTTTTGAATAATCTGTGAGTGCGTACACCGTATCGTTGGTGATGCCCTCATAATCATTTAAGGTAACATCCTCAGAAAAAGTATTGTCCCCTTTTGTTTCTGCATAAAGTTTTTCGTCGAATTTGATGTCTAGTCCTTTAATTTGAAATTGTATAGGAGAGTCGTGACTGGCTTTCATAGGGTCATTGTTGTTATTATTGATCTGTAAATTGATTGCCTCTTTGTCAGCGGCAGTGTTCATGTATCCGAACTCATTAGACATAAGCATAGATTCTTTGTTTACTAAAATTTGTATTGCGCTGGTGAGTGTAGGCATTGTGGAAGTTATTATAGTTGCTGCCATTAGCATTGCTAATTTCTGACGTAATTTCATTTTTATATCCCCCTATTTTTATCTATATATGTTGTATGATTAGTATGTCAAGCCAAAAGACCAGTTATTTTGCAGTGGATGCTTTTGGCTTCTTCTTTGGCTTTTATATTTAGGGTAGCAGTTATGTGTCTTGCTTGCTGCTACATTTAGAATTATATAATATATAGCGCAAAAAGTCAATAAACGGAGATATTTTGTAATTTTTGCGTAATAATGTGTCGTTGTGTTACATAATAAAATAGGGACTATAAAGGGGTTATGTAAAATAAAGATTTATACCGTAATATTATGTGTAACAAAAAAAGAGCCGAAGCTCTCTGAGTATTAATTTGAAAATGTTGCGATACTATTTATTCCGTCCCAAGATACAGTGAGGCCTAATGCTTCTGCTATAGGTTTGATAGGTGCATAAGCTCGGTTGTCGGAACCGATAGTCATGGCTTCGCCCATTATCACCGGATTTCCGTTTACAGTTAAAATTTTAGAACCATGTTTTACAGTGACAAGCGTAGAGCCTGCTTCTGCTATTTTTACAGATGTTGTTTCGTCTTCGATGTATTCAACCATTTCATCGGAGTCATAGCGCTGGTCTTTGGCATCATCTTCCATGTCATTGTAAGTTCTGTAGTATGATTTGTAAATAGCATATCATATTAAAATGAACAAGCAATAAAAAAAGAGCCGGAGCCCTCTAAGTATTAATTTGAAAATGTTGCGATACTATTTATTCCGTCCCAAGATACAGTGAGTCCTAATGCTTCTGCTATAGGTCTGATAGGTGCATAAGCTCGGTTGTCGGAGCCGATAGTCATGGCTTCGCCCATTATCACTGGATTTCCGTTTACAGTTAAAATTTTAGAACCATGTTTTACAGTGACAAGCGTAGAGCCTGCTTCTGCTATTTTGCCGTTTCGAATTGTAACAGTCATAACATTATTTTCGTCATGTCCAAATGAAATTTGTTCTTCTGGGATTCCGAAGAATAGAGCAAGGTCGCGAACGCCGATCATCGACCATCCTGTAGGGGTGATATATGGTCTAGAGGTCATAGCCACTCGAGTACCATTTACTGTTGTGGAGCCAGATCTAAAGTTTACGATTGTTTTTATTTGTGTTTTTTCGACTTCTGGATTTTCGCCAGTGCCAACAGTTAAATAATCTGCTATTTTTACAGATGTTGTTTCGTCTTCGATGTATTCAACCATTTCATCGGAGTCGTAGCGCTGATCTTTGGCATCATCTTCCATGTCATTGTAAGTTTTATTAGCATGGTCAAGAGCATCACCGCTGATAAATAAATTATATTCGCCTCTAGGTGTTCCTGCCCAAATGTCAAATTCTAGATCTGAAACTATAATTTGTCCAGGAACATCATCGGATTCTTCTTCTATTGTAAGTATAATTAGACCGTCTTTTATGGAAATATCGGCGTCGATTCCGGAATTAGCATCGAAGTTAACCTCCGCATCAACGATATGTTGGTCTTCCAAACCTATGATAATTTCATGACCATCGAGTAACATTTCTTCTTGAGTTTCTTTGATAATAATATTTCCAGTACGTTGCTCTTTAAGTCCGATATCGAGGTAAATAGGTTCTGCTTCTATTACAAATGGACGCGTAACATTTCCGACTACAAACGTAACTTCCTCATCAGCTAGGTTGTCGCTTTCGATGGTAAGTGTAATATTTCCTGCATCTGCATCTGCATCAGCTCCAAGTTCTAGCTCAAAAGTGAGAGATTCAAGGATTTCGTACCAAGCTTCTTCGTCGTCTTCTTCGAAATACGTACCTTCGCAAGCATCATAGAGATTATCAAGGTCTAATATATATTCGTCGCCATCTTTTAGCAATACATTTGCGTCAACATTGTCTATAGACCCAGAATCAAACTCAAACTCAATGTCAATGTCATCATCTTCGTTTGTGACAACATAAGCATTATCAAATCGAAGATAGAACTCATCTCTAAGGTTGATAGATCCGCCAACAAGCTCGCGCAACGTAATTTCAATTTTGTCAGTAGTTTGACCAGCAACAAGTTCAGCTTCTTCGTCGATGCTAATTAGAACATCATCAGAATTTATTTTGGCAATAGTAAAGGTTTCGTCCGCACCGCGTGCATTGCTAAAGTCAACGTCATCAACTTGGCCGTTATTTTCAAAGTGGACATTATCGACTTCTGTTACGATCATTTCTAGATCGCCTTCTTTTAGTTCATCATGTCTAGAGCTGATTTCGATTGGAAGATTGACAAATTCGAAGCCACCTTCATAGTTACGAGTTTTTTCTGAATGCAGTGATTCGTCGATAATTCTAATAACCAATTCTTCGTCTTGTACACCAAGAACTTCGACCTGAATATAGTCTTCATAACCACGGAATCCACCGGTTAATTGAATGTACTGAGCAAGAGCACCCTCTCTGCCAGGTTCATTATTGGCTGGGTCAGGTTTTAAATCCCAATACCTATCGCCTTCTGATAAACCATCAAATGCTAGCTTGCTGTTTTTAAGTTGGATATGATATGTGCGTCCATCTTTTGCGGCTTCTAAGTCTTCTCTAATTTCATCATTAGAACGATCATTGGTCGCAGTAAATTCACCATTAAAGACAAACATTAGAGTTTCTTCGATTTCGAATGAACCGAGATTACCTTTGCCGTCAATAGAAAGATGTCCTAAATCTTTATCATGTATATCGACGCTATGTTCGCTGATGGTGGTATTAGAGGATAAAGCAACATCCCAGCCGATTGTGAAGTAGCCGGTTTCGTCATGAAGTCTAATGGAAGGTTTTGGTCCCGTAACTCTAAATGCTAGTGGCACATACATTCTTTGGGTTACGGCATTTGTGCCTAAGCGGTTATAGATCGCCATCTCTAATGTTTTGGCATCGCCATATTGGTCGCGGTACAATGTATATTCTTTGATATATGCTCTAGTTCCTGTGCCCTGTCCACCAAGTGGTGCAAAGATATCTTCTCCAAATTGGTCATATACGTTCCAGTCATCGATGGAATCTTCGTTATAGAGAGCAATTGGTTGAGGTTCGTCATCGTTTATTACTAATTTATCACGTGTAGATGAACTATGTTCTTTGTCTCCACTAGGGTCTTTGATCATATTTAAAAAAACGCTTTCGCCTGTGTCGATGGTATCACCGTCGTCATTATTGTCTTTCGATGCAAGTCCAAACAAATAAATTTCATCGCCTGAGTTAAGGTAGTTTTTATAATTGTTGCGTATGCCCGCATATTCCATTGATACATACGATGTATAATTGCCATCTTCATCGATAGTGAATAATCTATGAGGATACATATGCTTGCCAGAGGAATCATTACTACCTCCGGGTCCTGCTTCTGAGCCACTAGTTAAATCTGATGCAAGCTGACGATCGTTGCGTTTTGAATTATCCGCAAGAGCGTAGGGGTATTTACGATTTAGTGGTTCGGGATCTTTATAATCATAAGAAGAAAGCATTGTATCATATTGTAATGTATATCCATCGAGATCCTTGTAAGTTTCTTGAAATAGGTTTTCATCAAAAGAAATATCCTTGGAAGTAATCTCTACAATAGCAGGCAAGTGACTTTCTTGGAGAGGATATAAATCACTGCTATTATTTCTGATTTGCAAATTGATGGCTTGGTTTTGCGCTGGATATATATCGCCATCTTCTTCTTGGTAATAACCGTATTTATTGTACTCACTGTCGGTGGTCATCGATTCCTTGACGACATCAACAATAACGGCACGAGTTATAACGGGTGTAGCAGAAGTGACCATAGCTGCCGCCATAACCATTGCTAATTTCTGACGTAGTTTCATTTTAAATCCCCCTTAATATTATGCGTACTAGAACTTTCTTTTGCCAAAAGCAAGTTAAAAATATAATAAAAAAATATATATGCTTTTGGATTTTCTTTGGCTTTTATATTTAACATAATTATGAGATATTCTCAATCTACCCCTAGAATTATATTATAAGCGTTATAAATAGTCAACAAAAAATGTCAATTCGTAACTATAATGTAACTAATTGTACCGATATTACACAAATAAGTCAAAAAAGTCCAAGATTTGCCATAAATATTTCATTGCTATTGCTTGATTTATTGAAGTAATTTTATGAAAAAATACCATTGTACAAATTTTAAAGAAATATAATCATTGCCATATAGTGGCATAGAGACTTGATTATCATAAAAAAAGACAAAAAAAGAGGGAGCAACTAATCTCCCTTGTGAGTTATAGTATTAATTTTGGAATGTTGCTGTACTGGTGGCGTTGTTCCAATCTACAGTTAATCCAAGTGCTTCGGCGATTGGTCTGATAGGAGCATAGGCACGGTTATCAGAGCCGATAGTCATTGGTTCACCCATAATTACAGGAGTTCCGTTTACCATAAGAATTTTTGATCCATGTTTAACAGTTACAAGGGTGGATCCTGGAGCTCCGATTGGCCCGTTTGTAATAGTTACGTTCATAACATTGTTTTCGTCATGACCATATGCGATTTGCTGTTCATCTATTCCAAAGAATGTTGCAATATCACGTACACCGATCATTGACCATCCTGCAGGAGTGATATAAGGTCTGGATGTCATAGAAACACGTTGACCATTTACTGTAGTTGTGCCTGATCTAAAGTCAACAACTGTAACAACTTTAGGAGTTTCTGGTTCTGTTGCTTCGGCGCCAACGGTCAAATAATCTGCAACAGTGATATCAGATTCATCTACAAACGCATCAAAAATATCGTCTTCGTCTTTGTCATTATCATCATAGAGTTGATCATAAGTACTGTTAGAGAATTCTACAGCGTTACCACCGATATATAAGTCGTAACCGCCTCTTGGAGTGCCTGCCCAAATGTCGAAAACGATATTTTCTATCGTAATTGTACCAGGTCCGTCATCAGATTCGTCTGTAATTTCTAGAACAAGTAAACCGTCTTCAAAGTTGGCATCAACGTCTAGTCCAGAGTTTTTGTCGGTATAAACGTCTGCATCGTCAAAGGTTTTGTTGCTAGAGCCAAGATCTTCGATAGCTAGGATAATTTCGGTGCCATCTTTGAACATTTCTTCATCAGTTTCTGTGAAGGTAATTTTGCCGGTTGATTGATCTTTGACACCTAGATTAATTAGAACAGGAGGTGCACTGACTCTAAATGAAGGTGAGACTGTTCCGATAGCAAAAGATATTTCTTCTTCTTTAAAATTATCACTTTCGATGACCATTTGCATAGTGCCTGAAACGCCTGCCTGAGCTTCTATCTCCAGTTCGAATTCGAGTTCTGACAGAATATCGTGCCAATCGTCTTCTTTTTGGTCGTTGCTGCCAGAAAGAAATCCAATTTTTTCTAATTCATCATACATAGCGTCAAGGTCTAATATATATTCACCATCATCTTCGTATAAGATATTATCAGGATCATTTGCTAGGTCGCCACTATCAAAATGGAATTCAACATTTTCTAAACTGCCACTGACAATGTCAGCATTAATGAAACTGATAAAAAATTCATCTCTAGAATCAATGGAGCCAGCAATGAGTTCGCCAAGACGTATTTCGATTGTACCAGAATCTTGCCCTGCAACTAAGTCGACGTCGTCTAAAACTTCAAATGTAACGTCTTCGTCGACAACTTTGGCTATGACAAATTCTTCTTCGGCTTCGTTGGCATCATCGTAATCAAAAAGACCTATATCTCCGCCCTTGTTTTTGTACTCGATATCTTCAACCTGTGTAACAGTGAGTTCGATATCGCCAAGATCAAGTTCGTCATGCCTTGACGCTATTTCTACAGGTAAATTATGGAATTCGATAGCTCCTTCGTAGTTGCGTTGACTGTACGTATCAGTAGTATCAATAACTCGGATTAACATTTCGTTTTCTTCTACTGCCAACACTTCTATTTGAACATAGTCTTCTTTTCCGCGTAAGCCACCACTTAATTGAATATGATTTTGAAGAGTACCAGGTTCGGAAGTGACTTTGTTGCTCTCATCTATTTCCCACTCGTCCCAGTATCTGTCGCCTTCGTTTAGAGCAAATTCTAAATTTTTGGCCTGAAGTTGAAGTAAAAATGCTCCGCCACCTGTGGTGCCACCATCTGTATCGTCATCTGGATCAAGATAAAAATCACCTTCCCAGTCTTTTCCGGTTGCAAAAAATTCGCCAGAAAATACATATTCTTGCTTCTCTTCTAATTCAAATACGCCGAGTTTGCCGCTACCATCAACAGCTACTTGCCCTTTGCTGTTTAAATTTATGTCTATAAGATCGCCACTAACTTCTGAATTTGAACTAAGTGTAAGTTTATTAGCAAAAATTTCGTCACCGTCTACTTTGATAGATGGAGATTTACCAGTAACTGTGAATGCCATAGGTACATATACACGAGAATCTAAATTTCTGTTCATATTTTGATAAATTTCAACAGCAAGAGTTTGGTCATTGTATCTATCTGGAGATATAGTAAACTCTTTTAGATATAGTTGGCCGTTTAGTGGATTGCTAGTAGCAGGATCGACGAAAGAAAAAGCGGTGTTGAAGCTGCCAGTATTGATGTTGCCCTCATTAGGCTTAATGATATGGGTAATCTCTTGAGGATTCACGTCTTTGATAGAAGTAAAATTGGGGCTTAATTGACTGCCGTTTTCTGTCAAATTTATATAAATAGGAACGCCATCGTTGTTTTTAGCTTCGGCGAAGAAATACGCTTCGTCAATAGATGTTGTCTTGTTTTCTGCATAGGTAGCGTTTGTTGCAGCATTATTGAGATAACGTTTTTTGGAAGCATAAGATGTAGATACATAAGAAGTATAGTTTCCATCTTCGTCAATAGCAAAAAGTCTGTTAGGTAACCCTCCCATTTCGGCAACATAGGAGCCATCGTTATCTGCTGAAATATCTTCTACTGCAAATACGGCGTTGGATGGAATTTGGATTGTGTCATCTTCTACTAAGGTATAGTCTTCCAAATCGACTTCCTCGTTGAAGGCATCGTTTCCTTTTGTTTCGGTATAATACGTAGAGGCGAATTCGATATCTGTACCTATTATCTCAAAAAATAATGGACTACGTGCACCATACAAGATATCGTTATTATTATTGTAGATAATTAAATTTGAAGCTTCGTTTTTTACTTGATAATCTTCTAATTTAATATACCAGTATTTATTATAGTTATCTTTGACTTGTGTGGTCATAGATTCTTTATTAACTGCTAAATTGATGGCACTGGTTGTAACTGGTATGGTTGTGGCTATAGTAGTTGCTGCTAAAACCATTGCTAATTTTTGCTTTAATTTCATGTAGAAATCCTCCTTGTGGTTTGCGATAATTCCAAAATGTAAAGCCAAAAGCTGTTTATTTTTTCGGTAGGCACAAGCTGTCAATGCGTTTATGTATTGCAATCACTTTTAGCTTTGTTTGGCTTTTATATTTATATGTAGTAGGCAGAAAAAAAATTATACCTAACTATACATGGAAGTATATTCTAATTATGATTAAAAGTCAACAAACAGGAATATTTTGTAATTTGCATGTAATATATACAAACTATATTATTGCTCGTAAAACCTTGACAATAATAAATTAATCTAATTTTAATAGTTTTGAAAAAAGATTTATGTTAAATTTGATGGTTATTGCAAGTAAGTAAAAAAAAATTTTATGAGTACAGTTATAATTGCATATTGATAGTGGGAATACTTATATATATAACTAATGAGGTGAGGTGTATTTTTGAAGCAATATAAAGATTTGGTTCAGTATATTATGGATAACGGAGTTTATAAGGAAGATAGAACAGGTGTAGGGACGATCAGTACATTTGGATATCAGATGCGCTTTAATTTAGCAGAGGGATTTCCGTTGGTGACTTTAAAGCGGACTTACTTTAAGGGGATTGCACATGAATTGCTATGGTTTTTGAGTGGAGATACAAATATAAAATATCTTGTGGATAAAAATGTTCATATTTGGGATGAATGGGCGGATGAAAACGGAGATTTGGGCCCAGTTTATGGAGCGCAATGGAGAAGCTTTTCGGGAGTTGATCAGATTGCACATGTAATAGAAGAAATTAAGTCTAATCCTGATTCTAGAAGGTTGATTGTAACTGCTTGGAATGTCCCAGAGATAGAAAAGATGGCGCTTCCGCCATGCCATATGTTTTTTCAATTTTATGTTGCAGAAGGAAAACTGTCGTGCCAGATGTACCAGCGTTCGGCAGATACGTTTTTGGGGGTGCCATTTAACATTGCGTCTTATTCTTTATTAGTGCACATGATAGCAGCTGTAACCGATTTAGAGGTGGGAGATTTTGTCCATACTATAGGGGATGCTCACATTTATACAAACCATTTGCAGCAAGTAAAGTTGATGCTAAAGCGAGAGCCTAAATCACTGCCCAAAATTCGAATATTGCGCAAAGTGGATTCAATTTTTGACTTTAGATATGAAGATTTTGAGTTGCTAGATTACAATCCGCATAAAGCGATCAAAGCTGAGGTGGCAGTGTGATAAAGATGATAGTTGCTGTATCGAAAAATGGACAAATAGGAATAGCAAATGAGCTGCCTTGGAATATAAAAGAAGATATGAACTACTTCAGAAAGATGACTACCGCCAAGACTGTGATAATGGGACGTAAAACCTTTAACAGTATAGGGCGCCCGCTGCCAAATCGCCGAAATATAGTGTTGACTACAAATACGGATTTGAAAATAGCAGGTGTCGAGGTGGTGACAAACTTTGCGGAAGCCCTGATCATTGCAAGAGAAGAAGATGCGTTTGTAATAGGTGGAGGTCAAATTTATGAGCTATTTATGCCATATGCAGAGGAGCTGTATATAACAGAAGTGGATGTCAACATTGATGGAGATGCTGCATTTCCGGAGTATCGCAACAAATTTGTGTGTGTAGAAACAATAGAAAAATCTGCCAATGACAGTAAATATAATTATAGGTTTACAAAATGGATTGCAGCTGATGAAGTGCCGGAGGGCCTATAGTAAACTTTGGAACTCTTTGCAAAAAGTAGTGAATAGCTCGTCTTCGGGTACTTTGCGGATGATTTGACCCTTTTTAAAAATAATTCCAGAGCCGTTTCCTCCCGCAATGCCGATGTCTGCCTCGCGCGCTTCACCAGGTCCGTTGACAATACAACCCATTACGGCTACTTTTAGATCTGCAGAAAAATTTTGCGTGTATGCTTCTACTTTATGAACAAGTTTGATTAGATCAAATTGTGTACGGCCGCAAGTGGGGCAAGAGATGATTTCGACCCCAAACTTACGGAGGTTTAGAGATTGGAGTATGGCCTTTGCGCACTTTATTTCTTGTATGGGGTCGTCGGAAAGTGAGACTCTGATGGTATTGCCGATGCCACGTGAGAGCAGGGCGCCGATGCCTATAGCAGATTTGACGGTGCCGTTGTAGAGTGTGCCGGCTTCTGTGATTCCTAGGTGTAGAGGATAGTTGTATTGTTTGGAGAATAGCTCGTATGCTGCTATACTTAGGGGAACATTGGAAGCTTTGAGAGAAACGCAGATGTCGGTAAAGTCGAGAGATTCGAGTAAATCAATATGATTTTTGGCACTGAGAACCATGGCCGTTGGTGAAACGCCGTATTGCTTAAGTAGATTTTTTTCGATAGAGCCAGAGTTGATGCCAATTCTGATGGGTATAGAATAATTTTGAGCCTTCTTGACGACCGCGGTAACGTTTTGAGGATTACTAATATTTCCTGGATTGAGTCTCAGCTTGTGTACCCCGTTTTCTATTGCAGATAGCGCAAGGCGGTAATCAAAATGAATATCGGCAACAACGGGGATCTCAACTGCTGGGATGATTTGCGATAGCGCATTGGCTGCAGCTTGATCGGGTACTGCAACACGAATTATTTCGCACCCAGCGGCTGTAAGTTCCTGGATTTGGTCGATTGTTGCGGGGATGTCGTGTGTTTTGGTGTTACACATCGATTGAATACTGATAGGATGGTTGCCTCCGATATAAACGTCTTTTACTTTGATAGTTTTGGTCATAAAATTGATCTCCTTATTGAGTAAATTTAAAAAAATCTTTGCAACGGCAGTATGTTCTGCTATTACAAAGACCTGTGAAATTGTGGCTTATGCGATTAATCTGATAATATCGTTATATAATACTACAACCATTAAGATCATCAGTAGTATAAAGCCAGCAAAGTGGAACATTGCTTCCTTCTCTTGATTGAGAGGTTTGCCACGAACTATTTCGATGAGTGTAAAAAAGATTCGTCCGCCATCGAGAGCCGGAAACGGCAAAAGGTTGAGGACAGCTAGGTTGGCTGAAAGGATTGCTGCAATTCTAGCCATATTCATAATAGCGTACATAACGCTTTCTTGGATCGAGGCATCCCAAACTTGGGTTGTAAGTTGAGCAACTCCAACGATACCTGCCATTTCTTTTACCGAAAGAGATCCTGAGATAAGCATCCAAAATCCTTGGAGTACTTCAACTAGCATCCAGCCGGTCTCTAAAAAACTTTGCCAGATAGTTTCAAAAAAGCCATAGCGCGCGCTTTTGGAATAAAAACCAAAAATTCTATTGCCATTCGCATCTATTTGTGGAGTAACAATGACATTTCTGATGGTACCAGAAGGATCTTGGATTGTCATATTGTAACTAGCGTTGCCGTTTGAGGAAATTTCCATAATTTCAGTTTGAGTTGTAACGGGGACGCCGTCGATGGCAATGATGGTATCGTCTGCCTGAACTCCTGCTAATGCGATAGGAGAGTCTGGAATAACGTTGGCTATAACATTTGAATTATATCCATTATATCCCAAAACCACCAACATAAGGACCCAGGTCAAAATGACGTTCATAAAAGCGCCTGCAACGAAAATTAACATTCTTTGTAAAGGTGATTTACTCATTAGCGACATGGGATTATTGGATTGTTCGTTCTCCCCTTCCATGGCACAATAGCCGCCGATCGGCAATAATCGAATTGTGTACAGCGTTTCTTCTTTTTTGGTACTCCAAAGTTTGGGCCCCATTCCAATTGCAAACTCATTTACCGCAACACCACATTTTTTAGCAGCAATGAAGTGCCCCCATTCATGTACTACTACAATCGTTGCGAAAATTATAACGAAAATTATAACATAAACCAACTATCTCACCCCTTCATAACATTGAGCTCTTGCCCATTTATCTATATCCAATATCTCGTCTAATGTTGGACTATTAATAATTATGTGCTTATCCAATGTTTTATGAATAAGCTTTGGAATATCTAAAAATCTAATTTTGTTTTGTAAAAATAACTCAACTGCAATTTCATTGGCTCCGTTTAATACGAGTGGAGCAGTGCCGCCGGCTTTTAGCGCTTCGAATGCTAGGTCTAAGCAAGGAAATAGCGCTGTGTTTGGACTGCTAAAATGCAAAGTAAATGCTTGCTTGAAATCTAAAGATTGAACCAAGTTGGTATCGACGCGATTAGGGTAATTTATGGCATAACTAATGGGATGCCTCATATCTGGAACACCCAATTGCGCTATTATCGACTTGTCCACAAATTCTACCATAGAATGGATGATGCTTTCTTTGTGAACAACAACATCTATATTTTCGGGGCTGATATCAAATAAAAATCTTGCCTCTATAACTTCGAGACCCTTGTTCATTAGAGTGGCGCTGTCGATAGTAATTTTTTTGCCCATGGTCCAGTTTGGGTGCTTCAAGGCTTGCTCTACTGTAACATTTGCTAGATCGGGGGCAGCGTAATCGCGAAATGGCCCACCAGAAGCCGTTAAAATTAGCTTACTAACTTCTGATTTTGTGCCTGCTTGTAAACATTCAAATATCGCGCAGTGTTCACTGTCTACAGGAATAATTTGTACTCCTTTTATTTTTGCACGCTCCATTACCAGCTCTCCGGCGCATACGAGCGTTTCTTTGTTGGCAAGAGCGATATCGATGCCGGCTTCTATTGCAGCGAGAGTGGGCACAAGACCTGCTATACCCACTACTGCTGTTATCAAAAGATCTTCTCCAGATTTGGCGATAGATGTTAGACCAAAGATGCCGCTGACCACTTGCGTTGTAGAATGTTTTGCTTTTAGGCGCTCTCGGAGCTTTGCCGCTTGTTGAGTATCTATAACGCAAACGATCTCGGGAGAAAACTCATCAATTTGTTGTTCTAATAGATCGATTTCTTTGTTACAAGAGAGACCTGTAATGGTTACGTTTTCCATATTTCGAATTACATCGAGAGATTGCGTTCCGATAGATCCTGTTGAACCTAATATAGCAATTTTTTTCATTATCTGTCTCCTTATATTTTATGGAGTATTAAATAAATAGCTAATTACAAATATAAAAGGTGTAGTTAGAAGGACGCTATCAAATCGATCTAACACCCCGCCATGGCCCGGAAAAATTTTTCCAAAGTCTTTGGCTCCGACGTTTCGCTTGATGCTAGATGCCGCCAAGTCTCCGATTTGTGATAGAACCGCCGCAAAGCAGGCCACTAACACAATTATAAAAATTTGAACAACTGTAAATGAAACATAGCCTAGCTTAATCATGACTAAGCAGTAGATAAGTGCAAAAATACTGGCTCCAACAACTCCGCCAATGGATCCTTCTACTGTTTTTTTGGGGCTAAGCTCGGGAGCAAGCTTAACTTTGCCAAATGCTCTTCCAACGAAATACGCACAAGTATCGCTCCCCCAAGTACAAACAAATAATAAAATAACCCAAAATAATCCGTTGTCAAAATTTCTAATGCTGACAATTAATCCAAACAATAGACCGATGTAGATAACTCCAAAAATTGTAGCCGCAATGTCGGTAATTGTATATTTGGGATAAGTAAGTACACCACATATTAATGGTAGCAATAAGACAAGGGATATATACATGGAGTAATATTCCATGCAAAAAGGTAAAAAGGCAAAGAATCCTACAACCAAAAGGAACCCTAATACTTTTATTGGCTTATACACAAGAGAAATAGCCCTAAAATATTCCATTATAGCAATCGCACCAAGCACAACTCCACTTATCTGCATAACCAAACTTCCACTTATCACAATCCATAAAACTAAAGGAACTCCTATCAATCCAGTTAATGTTCGAACAAGCATATAATATCCCTTCTCTCTAAACCGTTTTTCCAAATCTTCTTTTTCGATTTGCATATTCCAAAAGTGCAAGATCAAAATCTTCTTTGCTAAAATCGGGCCAATGTTTATCTGTAAAATAAAATTCACTATATGCAAGTTGCCAAGGCAAGAAATTACTGGTTCTAAGCTCACCGCTGGTTCTAATTAAAAAATCTGGATCGGGTACGTTTCCGGTATCCAAAAACTGTGCGAATACTTCTTCAGTAATTTCGGTAATTGTACCCTGTTTAAATTTTTCTGCAATTATTTTAGTAGCACGAACAATTTCATCTCGGCCACCATAGTTAATAGCAAAAATTACACAAAGCCCTGGCTTATCTTTTGTTATCAATTCGAGTTTTTTAATTTTGTGAATAATGCTATCTGAGAGCCCTTCTAGTTTGCCGATAACTCTTATTTTGATATCGCGTTTTTTGGATTTTTTGAGAGCGTCGTCGAGATAGTCTTCGAGAAGAGCCATGATTGCAGATACCTCTTCTTTAGGCCTACTCCAATTTTCTGTTGAAAAAGTATATGCAGTTATATACTTTATCTTTAGTGTTGCTGCGTACTCTACAATATCTCGTAGCGTTTCACTACCTTTTTTATGTCCAGCACTTCTTGGCAATTTTTTTGACTTAGCCCATCGACCATTTCCGTCCATAATAAATGCCACATGTTTCGGCACATCATTCATAAAAAACCTCCTATAAAACTATACTGATAAAACTTCAGAACTTTTTTGCTCGATTAATTTATCAATTTCTGCAACAAACTTGTCTGTAAGTTTTTGGACACTGTTTTCGTTTGTTGTTTGCTCGTCTTCGGTTATTTCGTTGGCCTTTTGTTGTTTTTTGAAAGAATCCATGGCCTCGCGTCTGATGTTTCTAATGGCAACTTTGGCATTTTCTCCCTTTTTCTTGATCTCTTTTGTAAGTTCTTTTCGTCGTTCTTGGGTAAGTTCTGGGAAGACTAATCTAATGACTTTGCCGTCATTAGAAGGATTTATGCCAATATCAGATTCATTAATAGCTTTTTCGATACCCTTTAGTAAAGAGCTATCCCAAGGTTGAATCTGAAGAATTCTTGCTTCGGGAACCACGATGTTGCCAACTTGTTTGATAGGAGTTAGGGTGCCATAGTAGTCTACTACAATTTTGTCGAGAACATTAGGGTTTGCGCGCCCGGCTCTAATTGTATTAAAGTCCTCCTTTAACGATAAAATTGATTTTTCCATTTTGTCTTCAAACTTTTTCATAAATATTTGCTCCTTATTTATACTATAATCTTTGTACCTATATTTTCACCATTTGCGACTTTTATTATTCCATTTTCTGCATTTAAATCAAAGACAATAATCGGTAATTTGTTATCTTTACATAAAACAACACAAGATAGATCAACGGGTTTGAGATCTTTTTCGAGTATAGTCTCGCAAGAAATTTTCTCAAACTTTATGGCGTCTTTGTTGGTGCGAGGATCGCTATCATAGACCCCATCGATGTTTTTGGCAAAAAGTAAGACATCGGCTCCAATTTCACATCCTTTGAGCGCAGCGCCAGAGTCGGTCGAAAAATATGGATGCCCTGTGCCTCCCGCAAAGAAGACGATTTTTCCGGACTTTAAGTAGTCTATTGCTTTGTCTTTGTTAAAAACCTCGGTCATAGTGCCAACGGGAAATGGTGTCATTACTACGCTTTGGACATTATATGTTTTGGTAAAATCTGACACATATAATGCGTTCATAACTGTTGCGAGCATTCCTATTTGATCTGCTGTTGTTCTGTCCATATCTCCAGAAGTGCGCCCTCGCCAAAAATTTCCGCCGCCAATAACAACGCTAACGAGAAAACCGTCATTTACTAGAGTTGTAAGTTGCTTTATAACTCCAGAAATAATTTCATTATCAAAGCCAAGGCTTTTATCTCCAGCGAGTGCTTCGCCGCTCAACTTAACCAAAATATTACTATATTGCATGTTTCACCCCATTATATTTATTGTAGACTATCTATCAGATATTTATGCCATTAATACATTATGCTAGCATATAATTCTATATTCTAAAAAAAATAGAGGACGCCAATCCCCTATTTTCTTAAACTAGTTTTGTAATTGCTTAGCAACTTCTTCAGCGAAATTTTCATCTTTCTTTTCTAAGCCTTCGCCAGTTTCAAAACGAATGAAAGATTTTATAACTTTATCTGAGCCAAGCTCTTCTTTTACATATTTTGCAACAGTGAGGCTAGGGTCTTTCACATAGTCTTGCTCCAATAAACAGAAGCTTTTTAGATTTTTGTTTAAACGACCTTCTACTATACCCGCAATGATTTTTTCGGGTTTGCGTTTGCCCTCTGGTAATTCTTGGTTTTCATTCATAGCTTGAACTAATAAAATTTCGCGTTCTTTAGATTTTGTTTCGTCTGATACGTCGCTCATAGAGATATATTCAGGATTTAATGCCGCAATTTGCATCGCAACGTTTTTGCCTACCTCTTCGGCTTTTGTATCTGTGTTATCAACATCTACTAAAACAACGATTTTTCCGCCGCCATGAGTATATGATGCTATTGTTCCTGTGGTACCCATAATTGCAATTCTGCGGATAGATAAGTTTTCTCCGATTGTTGCAATATTTTCTGTTAAAACTTGATCTACAGTTTTGTCGGCTTCTCCAGGATAAGGAAGAGCTTTTAGAGCTTCGACTGTTCTAACTTGTGTGTCTAAAACAACTTTGGCAAGGTCTTTAACGAAGGTTACAAATTTTTCGTTCTTCGCAACAAAGTCTGTTTCGGAGTTGACTTCTATTAAGGCCGCAGTTTTGTTATCTGCTGAAACCATTTGCATAACAAGTCCTTCCGCAGCGATTCTGCCAGATTTTTTAGCAGCTTTCGCAAGTCCTTTTTCGCGTAATACATCTATTGCTTTTGTAATATCTCCATTAACTTCAACCAAAACGTTTTTGCAATCAAGCATTCCGGCGCCTGTTATCTCGCGTAATTCTTTTACCATTGCAGCTGTTATCGCCATATTAATTATTCCTCCACGCTAACTGAATTTTCAAATGTCAATGTTTCTTCTACGACTGGTTGGATAGGTTCGTCACCAGCGTCAAAAATCTCGCCTTGATTTGATTCTATAATTGCATCAGCAAGTTTGGCAGTAATAAGTTTTACTGCTCTAATGGCGTCATCATTACCAGGAATCGGAAAATCAATTTCATCTGGGTCGCAGTTTGTGTCTACAATAGAGAATACTGGGATTCCAAGAATGTGCGCTTCCTGAATAGCGATGGCTTCTTTTCTAGGATCGATTATAAAGATCGCATCAGGAACGCCTTTCATCTCTTTAATTCCACCAAGATTGTTTTCAAGTTTGATCATTTCTTTTTTTAGCTCGATAACTTCTTTTTTTGGAAGAAGGTCAAAAGTGCCATCTTCTTGCATTAGTTCTAGCTTTTTGAGACGATCTACTCTACTTCTAATAGTTTGGAAATTAGTAAGCATTCCGCCTAACCATCTGTGGTTGATATAATACATTCCGCAGCGTAGGGCTTCTGCTTTAATTGAGTCTTGGGCTTGTTTTTTGGTACCCACAAAAAGAACTTTGCCTCCGTCAGCAGCAATATCTTTCATGGCATAAAAAGCTTCGTCCATTTTCTTTGCAGTTTTTTGAAGGTCTATAATATAAATACCATTTCTTTCTGTAAAGATATACTCCTTCATTTTAGGATTCCATCTTCTGGTTTGGTGACCAAAGTGTACACCAGCTTCTAATAATTGTTTCATTGAAATAACGCTCATTTTTATCCTCCTTAGGTTATACCTCCGCATGCTAAGAAATATTAAAATATTCCACCAAGTTATGCATGCGTGCGATTTTTGTAATTTGCGTGCTAACTATAACATATAATCTGAGAAATGACAAGACTATATTGCAATCTTTTTATCATCTTGTAAATTTTTGGTTTTGAATATTATTTTTCCTCAATAATAGTTTCTATAATAACAGGTTCAAGAGGTCTGTCGTTAGCGTCGGTTTTTTCCTCGGCAATACTATCAACAGTATCTAGCCCTTCGATAACGTTTCCAAACACGGCGTAGTTTCCATCTAAGAAATCAGAATTTTCGTGAACGATAAAAAATTGTGAGCTCGCTGAGTTTGGATTGTTTGAGCGTGCCATAGAAACCGCACCACGGGTGTGGCTTAGATTGTTTTGAACGCCATTAGACTGAAACTCGCCTTTGATGTTTTTGTCTGATCCGCCCATTCCGGAGCCTTCGGGATCTCCGCCTTGAATCATAAATCCTGGAATTATTCTGTGAAAGCTTAGACCATCATAAAATTGATCATTAACTAATTCTAAAAAGTTTGCAACAGTTATGGGTGCAACTTCTGGAAAAAGTTCCATTCTAATTGATTGTCCATCTATCATTGTCATTTTTACTATCGGGTTTGCCATTTAATTATCTCCTTAATTTGAATCTTTAAGAAATGCTACATAAGCTTTTTTCATTTCGTATAAATCTATTTTGCAAGTTACTTCCCAAGGTCCGTGCATTGTGTGAACAGGTACGCCACAATCTATTACATCCATTCCGTATTTAGCAAGAATGTGAGCAATGGTTCCGCCACCGCCTTGATCGATTTTGCCCAGCTCGCCAGTTTGCCAAGTGACGTTGTTTTCGTCCATTATGCGTCGAAGCTGCGCGACGTATTCGGCGTTTGCTTCGTTGGAGCCAGATTTTCCGCGTGAGCCTGTGTACTTCATAAATACAACGCCTTTGCCAAAGTAAGCCGCATTGTTTTTTTCTAGAACCGATGGAAAATTAGGATCATAGCCCGCAGTAACGTCAGATGAAAGCATTCTGGAATTAGCAAGCGTGCGTCGAAGTTTGATATCAGAAAAACCATCTGTTAATTCTAAAATCTCGGCAACAGTGTTTTCAAAAAATTGAGATTGCATTCCAGAAGCACCATAACTACCAATTTCTTCTTTATCAACGAGTATGCAACAAGTTGTAATGGCAGGATTTTCCACTTCTATGAGCGCTTCAAAAGAGGCATACCCACAAACTCGATCGTCCTGACCGTATCCAAGGATCATACTGCGGTCGATGCCATAATCGCGAGCGTTTCCGGCGGGCACAATCTGAATTTCTGATGAAAATAAATCTTCTTCTTTAATGTCATATTTGGAATTTAATATTTGCAATACATTTTTTGTAACTTTATCTTTCAATTTTTCGTCGGTGCTATCAACTGGAAATACTCCCGCACAAACATTTAGGTCCTCGCCACCAATAGCCTCTTTTAGCTTTTTCTCCATCTGATCAGCTGAAAGGTGAATGAGGAGGTCTGATATTCCAAGAACAGGATCGCTTTCGTCTTCTCCAAGAACTATTTTAACAACAGATCCGTCTTTTTTAGCAACCACGCCATGCATGGCTAAAGGTAAGCTTACCCACTGATACTTTTTGACGCCACCATAATAATGCGTCTTAAGCATAGCAAAATCTGAGTCTTGATATAATGGATTAGGTTTTAAATCAAGGCGAGGTGAGTCTAAATGCGCTCCAAGTAGATTCATTCCGTTTTCAATGTTTTGAGTTCCTATGCAGAATAACAATAGAGCTTTGTTCATATAATTTGCATATACTTTGTCACCAGGCTTGAGATGCGTTTTGTTTTCTATTAGAGGCTTTAGATCGCGATATCCTTGTAATTGCGCCAAATTAATAAAGCTTTCGACACATTCTCGTTCAGTTTTGTTTTTTGAAATAAATTGTCGATATCGTTCTGAATAATCCATCATAGCAGATTTGTCTTTGTCGGTGTATGTTTTGTATGCTTGTTCATATTTTTTAGTTAACATTCGAGCCTCCTGAGTATCCTAATTAACCAAATTTCGGTCTAGTAAAAGTTTAACCAATAAATGGCAAAACAATACACGGTTTAATATTAATTTTTGGCCAAAAAATAAGGGGACTAAAATAGTCCCCAATAAGTTTTATAAGTTTTAGTTATTTCCGGCCACGGCGGCAACCAAAGATACATGGGTCGCGGCTAGAGCTGCAATTAACATATTATCCGTAGAGCTAGAATATATACAAGATACAAGCATTGCCGCGTGAGTTAATCTGCGTTTTTTTCCAGATGCTGTCGCTCCATAATTTTTAAGGCGCTTCAATGTTTGATCTACAAGAATAATGTTATCTGTAAGTTCGCCTAATGTAGTATTAATCATCGCAACAACTCCCAACACCGGCAGTTCATGATCGACACCATAGTTATATTTTTTGGAAGCAAGAAGACGATGCAAGTTAATTACTCGTTCACCTTTATTTACCCAATTATATAAGGCTAAAACGTGACTTAGTGATTGCACTTCTCCGTTGGCGGAGAATTTTTTTTTGAGAACTTTATAGCAAGAGTCGGCATCAAGTATCAGCTTAACATTAGATTTTGAAGACAGTGTCATCATCATAGCGAATACAATATCTTCTTGAGACGTTAAAAGTCTGTGTGCTGTTTCCATAAGGACATAAAGATCTTTAGTTTGTTTTGCAGTAGTGGCAAAGTTGGTGCTTGTAACGAAATGAGACATAATCATAGATCCAAATATGAGATAGTCTGATTTAGGAAAATGCTTGCAGAACTCTTGGTAAAACTTTAGCGAATCGTTCAAAGTTTGTTTAGGGTCTTCGCAAGTAGCTAATAGGCACACAATTACAGGTCTTATATGCTCTGATAAAGAATCTGTAAATAAATGTGAATTTTGATCAAAAAGTTCTATACAGTCTAGTAATTTTTGAGTATCGGGCATTTGGTTCTTTTCTAGAAAAAGATAAGAACACATCGGATACACATAAAAACCTGCACCTCCAAAGACTTCTCCAATAGTATCCCAATTTAAAATAAAATCTTCACATAATAATCGAAAATCCAATCTACACCTCCATAGTCTGTCTTTCAACTTGTCTATATATAATTTATATTATGAATTTGATTAAACGATGCTAATATTATATGTTTTAATTTTTTATTATTGGGAAATAGTAAGTGAAAAGGAGGAAATATATGAAAATAGCAATTATTGGTTATAGCGGAAGCGGTAAATCTAGTTTGGCACGAAAGCTAGGAGAGATATATGGCATTCCTGCTATGCATTTAGATAGTGTGCATATGGTAGGTAACTGGGAAATACGTGGTGAAGACGAATCGAAATATATGCTAAAAGAGTTTATGAATAAGCCAGATTGGATTATAGATGGCACATATAAAAAATATTATATCAAAGAACGTCTTAAACAAGCCGATTATATTTTGCTGCTAGATTTTAATAGAATCGATTGCTTTATACGCTGCCTGAAAAGATACCAGCAATACAGAGGCAGCACGAGACCGGATCTTTCTGAAGGCTGCAACGAAAAAATGGACGCCGAGTTTATTCGTTGGCTATTATATGAGGGTCGAACGAAGCGCCATAAAAACTTTTTTTTGGCGGTTAAAAATAAATATGGAAGCAAAACAATTGTGATAAAAAATCAATGCGAATTAGATTTGTTTATAAAATTTAACGAAATTCAAAAAAGATTAAATGAGCAGCATAACTCAAATAATAAATTAAGGAAAAAGAATTTTTCTAGACAACGCAATACTCAAAGACATTTTAGACAAGGTTTTCGACGCAGATAGATTGCGAAAATATCTAGCAATGCAAAAATTTGGACCACATGATTTGATATTATAGTGATATTTATGGATAAACAATAATATATTTATTTGTGACAGCTTATATAGTCTTGTTAATATATTTATTGAAAGGAAGAAAAAAATGTCAGATAGTCAAAACATGGTATTACTGATTGCGGGTATTGCTATATTTGCTATTGTGTGTGCAAATATACTTGCTGTAATAGTGGAAAAAACGAAGAAGAAAAAAGCTTTGCGCAAAGCCGCTGAAATGGCGGGAGATCCAAAAGGAACCTTTGAAGAGATGGTAGAAAAGGCTGCCAATGAAGTAATGGAGGAACTGAGAGAAAACGCTGAGACAAGCGTAGATGCTATTGATGACGAAACACAAGCAATGATAGAAACTAATATTGCCGATGACGAAACACAAGCAATGGCTAATGTTGCCGAAGGTGCCGATGACGAAACACAAGCAATGGCTAATGTTGCTGATGACGACGATGATGCTGCGATGCAAGAACTGCTAAAAGCAATGGAAGAAGAGGCCGACGATGTAGAAGAGGCAATAGAGGAAATGCTAGAATTAAACGACGATGCCGACGACGAAACACAAGCAATGTTAGATACAATGGAATTTAATAATGCCGACGATGCCGATGACGAAACACAAGCAATGTTAGATACAATGGAATGATAACGCTGCGATGCCGATGACATGCAAGCAATGTTAGATGCAATGGAAGCTGATAACGCTGCCGATGCCGATGACATGCAAGCAATGTTAGATACAATGGAAACTGATAACGCTGGCGATGCCGATGACATGCAAGCAATGTTAGATGCAATGGAAGCTGATAACGCTGGCGATGCCGATGACAGATGCAAGCAATGTTAGATGCAATGGAAGCTGATAACGCTGGCGGAGCAGATGACGAGATGCAAGCAATGTTAGCTGCAATGGAAACTGATAACGCTGGCGGAGCAGATGACGAGATGCAAGCAATGTTAGATGCAATGGAAACTGATAACGCTGGCGGAGCAGATGACGACATGCAAGCAATGTTAGATGCAATGGAAACTGATAACGCTGGCGGAGCAGATGACATGCAAGCAATGTTAGATGCAATGGAAACTGATAACGCTGGCGATGCAGATGACATGCAAGCAATGTTAGATGCAATGGAAACTGATAACGCTGGCGATGCCGATGACATGCAAGCAATGTTAGATGCAATGGAAACTGATAACGCTGGCGATGCAGATGACGATGCAAGCAATGTTAGATGCAATGGAAACTGATAACGCTGGCGATGCTGATGACGAGATGCAAGCAATGTTAGATGCAATGGAAAATGATAACGCTGGCGATGCTGATGACGAGATGCAAGCAATGTTAGATGCAATGGAAACTGATAACGCTGGCGATGCCGATGACATGCAAGCAATGTTAGATGCAATGGAAACTGATAACGCTGGCGATGCCGATGACATGCAAGCAATGTTAGATGCAATGGAAACTGATAACGCTGGCGATGCCGATGACGATGCAAGCAATGTTAGATGCAATGGAAACTGATAACGCTGGCGATGCAGATGACATGCAAGCAATGTTAGATGCAATGGAAACTGATAACGCTGGCGATGCCGATGACATGCAAGCAATGTTAGATGCAATGGAAACTGATAACGCTGGCGGAGCAGATGACGATGCAAGCAATGTTAGATGCAATGGAAACTGATAACGCTGGCGATGCCGATGACATGCAAGCAATGTTAGATGCAATGGAAACTGATAACGCTGGCGATGCCGATGACATGCAAGCAATGTTAGATGCAATGGAAAATGATAACGCTGGCGATGCAGATGACATGCAAGCAATGTTAGATGCAATGGAAACTGATAACGCTGGCGATGCAGATGACATGCAAGCAATGTTAGATGCAATGGAAACTGATAACGCTGGATGCAGATGACATGCAAGCAATGTTAGATGCAATGGAAGCTGATAACGCTGGCGAGCAGATGATGCAAGCAATGTTAGATGCAATGGAAACTGATAACGCTGCCGATGCCGATGACATGCAAGCAATGGAAGAAGCTGTCGCTGATATAGATGACAGTGAATTGGCAGAGATGGCGGAGTCAGTGCCAGAGATCGCAGAAATGATGGAAGAGATGGCCGAGGCTACAGAAATGATGGAAGAGCTTCTAGAGGCAGCTAAGCTTGCTGATGATGTAGAGATAATGGAAGCGATGACGTCGGCAATGGCGACTGGCGGAGTAGTAAGAAATGCGAAGAAGACGAAACTATTTTTCAATGGCCAAATTAGCACGATGGATATCAACAACTCGATAGTGGAAGCAATCTTGATTGAGAACGGGAAAGTTGTAGCGACTGGAACGACAGAGGAGCTGATGGAGATAGCCGGAGATTGTGAAAAAATCGATTTAGGCGGCAGTGCGATGGCGACAGGGCTGATCGATCCTCGAGGTCAAGTTGTTGCAACAATAGGGGACACAGATGACGATGCCAAATTATTTTTTAACGGCCAAATTATTACGATGGATGTTAACGGCATAATAGCAGAAGCTGTGTGGATCAAAGGTGGAAAAATCGCTGCTGTTGGAACAAGCGTCGAATTGATGGAGATAGCCGGCGATTGCGAAAAAGTGGATTTGGAAGGAAAAACCATGATTCCGGGTTTGATCGATCCCCATGGGCATATAGTTGCCGTGGCACAGACGCTGATGATTGTAGCGCTAGAAGATGTGGCATCGAAAGATGAGCTTGTTGAAGTTATGGCAGACTCGCTAAAGAATAACCCACCAGAAGGAGACTTGTGGTTGATTGGCTTTGGATATGATAACAACAAGTTTGAGGGAAGTGAGCATCCAACTAAATTTGATTTAGATATGATTAGTACGGAAATACCGATTAGCGTATCTCATGCTTCGGGACATTTGGCGGCAGTAAATTCGAAGGCGCTTGAGCTTTTGGGATATGTAGGAGATGATTATGAAGTTCCAGAGGGCGGCGTGGTGCGCACAGTTGATCCACAAAGCAAGGAGCCTAATGGGGTTTTAGAAGAAAATGCAATATTGGCACCAGAAAAGGCAAGCCTGATTAAAAGTCCGGGTTTTGAGGAAATTGTAAAGGCCATGATGAAAGCTCAAGATTTGTATGCAGCATTAGGAATTACAACAACTCAGGATGCCTCTGTAAATGAAGCGAATCATTATAATGATATTTTGAGTGCCTGCGCAAATCAAGGACTTTTAAAAATTGATATTGTGGGATTGGCGACGCAACCATCGACCAAAAATTTGATGAAAGATGAAGGCACACCAAAACGCAGCTATCATAATCACTATCGATTGGGAGGAGCAAAAACTTGGTTAGACGGGTCGCCTCAGGGATTTACTGCTTGGCTAACAGAGCCGTATCATGTGCCTCCAAAAGGAGAGAACAAATATTATTGCGGGTATGGAACGCAGACAGATGAGGCAGTAACGGATTATTTTGTAGAATGTATCAACTCGAATTTGCAAGTAAATGCGCATGTGAATGGCGATGCGGCAGCTGATCAATTTTTGAATTGCTACGAGAAAGCATTAGCAATAACAGGAAGTACGGCAAAATTGAGACCAGTGATGGTTCATTGCCAGTGTATAAGAGAAGATCAGTTAGATAGAGCGAAAAAGTTGGGAGCGGTGCTATCATTCTTTAATGATCACGTAAGGTATTGGGGAGATTTGCATCATGATAAAGTGTTTGGACCAGAGAGAGCGCAAAATATTTCGCCAATGAGATGGGCGTTGAATAGGGAAATATGTTTTACGTTGCACCAGGATCCGCCAGTGAAGATGCCAAATCAGTTGATAGCAATTCATACTGCTACCAATAGAGAGACCGAATCTGGAAGAATTTTAGGAAAGAATCAGCGAATTTCTGTGATGGACGCATTAAGAGCGGTGACAATAAACGGAGCGTACCAATACTTTGAAGAGGATATTAAAGGAAGTATCGAAGTTGGAAAATTGGCAGATTTGGTTATTATAGACCAGAATATTTTGGAAATAGATAGGGCAGTAATTGATAAAACTGTAGTGCTAGAGACAATAAAAGAAGGAGTTACAATTTATAAAAGAGGAGAGTAAGTAAATGGATTTTATCTATTTGTTGATTTTGAGCATAGCAGTTTATTATGCGGCGCAGTATGTGTTAAAGTTTGTGAAGATAGCGCGTCCTGTATTGTATCTGATAGTAGGGATCGCGATGTGCGTCGTATTTAATTTTGCTGGAACATCGATGGAAGAGATATTTCCTAACGCAAACTCATATAGTGCGTACGCATTGTTGTTGCTATTTTTAGCTTCGGGATTTAATATGAATAGGAAAAAAACGAAGAAGGATGAGGCTAATTCGGCAATGGCTGCGTTGGGATTTATACCAGCTTATTTTGAAGCAATACTGATGGCGTTTATATTGATGGTTGTATCGAAACTGGCAGCGGAAGTGTTGGGATTTGAGATAACATTCTTTGAGTCACTATTAGTTAGTTCGATTTTGGCAATGTCGTCACCCGCGATAATTGTTCCGACGAGCTTGAATTTAGTGAGCAAAGGCTACATAGACAAAAATAATATACCATCTCAAATGATAGGGGCGTCGTTGATGGATAACTTTACGCCATTTCCGCTGATAATAATTGCGCTTATTGCAGCTGTTGCAAATAAAGTAGATATTGAGCAAATGGTGGGAATGGAGATGAACTGGTTGATTTATGCGGCAATAGTTGGGATTTTTATTGTTGCATGCATATTGATGATTTTGTTTGGAGTAGTGATTGGCAGAGTATTAGTAAAAATATTTAGCCCACTATTTGTAAAAGTTGTGTCAACGGGGAGCGAAAAGATTTTTGCTATTGTGGCAACAACATTGAGTTTGGTCGGAGTTGCTATTATCGTGGCATTGTATCAGATCCCAGTGGCAGGAGATGTTTTTGTATCGTTTGGAATTTTGATTATTACAGCCGTGGGCGCAACAATAGTGAAAGAAGACAAAACGGGAGGAACCGAGAAATTGGGAGTATTCTCGAATTGGTTATTTGCAGTGATAGGAATGCCGGTGGTGTTTATCAACGTGGGAGCAAACTTGGATTTTGGGGTCATTGCATCTCCGAGTTTGATAATCGTATTGTTGATAGTAATAGTGGCATCGGTGGGGCTAAAATCTGTTGCAACAATGTTTGTGTTAAGAGGCGATAAATATACAGTGGGTGAGAAAAAATATGCGATAATGTGCTTTGTACCAAAGGGAGTAACGTTGATTAACTTTGGTGTTGCATTTAGCGGGATATTGATACTGGCAGATATGGTATATTTGATAGATTTTATGATGATGTTGGCAGCAATAATAACGTTAGTCACAATGACTGCAGGAGGGACAATTTTAGATAAGGCAGATGACAGATGGATTTTTAAACCAGAAGAGGCAATAGAATAAAATTGATTAAGCTGTGCCTTGGAATAATGAGGGACAGCTCTTTTAGATTTCGGATAGATCGGATAGAAAAGAGGGAGAGGAAATGAAGAATAAAAAAATGTTGAGAGAAATTTATACGCAACAAGGCGAGGCTATATTTAGAGACAAGAAAAAGCTGAAAAATGTGGTGGCATATATGCGACTGGATAAATTCGAAAACAATCTTTTAATGCGTGCGATAGATTGTGACGTGGCAACAAATGTAATAGAAGACGTAACATCAATAGAAGATAGTGCTCAAGTGGAAGCGCAAATTTATAGATTGACATCGGAATATATGTGGGATTCCACGAAAGCGATAAGTGCAATAGAATATTTTACATATGCAAAATTTGGAGAAGTGGTTAAAGAAGAAGTGCAGCAAGCGGTAAAAGGAGTTACGTTAGAGGATTTTAGTGTATATTTGATGAGTGCAGAAGAAGGAAAAGTTAATGAGCAAGTGAAAGTGGCTCAGTGTTATGAAATGGGAATGAAAAGCGATTTGGCGAAGGCATTTCAGTGGTATTTGAAAGCGGCCGAGCAAGGAGACGCTAGTGCGCAGTACAACGTGGCTTTGTGTTATGAGCAGGGCAAAGGCGTGATAGAAAACTTGGGGCAGGCGTTTAATTGGTATTTGAAGGCAGCGAATCAAAATCATATTGTGTCGCAGCGAGAAGTGGCGCTGTGTTTTGAAATAGGCAAAGGTGTTCGAATTAATAAAGAGGAGGCGTTTAAGCGATATACAAAATTGGCAGAAGCGGGAGACGGGGATGCGAGATATGATGTGGCAAGATGCTATGAAAAAGGAATTGGCGTGAAGAAAAATGAAAGCTTAGCATTTAAGACGTATTATAATTCGGCATTACAACGAAATCTAGCAGCTCAGTATAAAATTGGATTATGTTTTTTGAATAGAAGTTTACAGCTGGAGCAGAATTATGATAAAGCAATTGACTGGTTTATGAAGGCCGCAAGACGAGGATATGCAGAAGCGCAGGTAGAATTGGGAAATTGCTATAGAGAGGGGCTGGGTGTCGCGGTTAGCCATAGGGAAGCATTTTACTATTACTTTAACGCAGCAAAGCAAGGACATGTGGAAGCTGAATATATAGTTGGAGAATACTTGGAGAGTGAAATAATAGGTACGGCAAATTATAATAACGCATTTATCTGGTATGAAAAAGCGGCGCACCAGGGACATATAAAAGCGATGTTTAAATTGGCGAGATGTTATGAAAAAGGAATTGGCATTGCAAAAAACGAGAAGATGGCAATAGATGTATATATGATGTTGGCGCAAGAGGGGAGTAGTAAAGCAAAAAGTATATTGAGATCAAAAGGAATAGATTGACAGATAGTCCTAAAAATAGTATAATATTACCAAAAAAAATATATAAGGAGGAGGTAGCATGGATTTTGTAGATTTGTTAATGGTCGTAGCCGTGGTATTGGCGATAATTTATTATGGGTATCGAACAAAAATTTATTTAATTTCGGGAATAGGAGTAGTAGGCTTAATTATTGGAATATTTTCTTATTTTGATATTGATATCGACATACCGGGATTTGATTTTGGGGGAAGTTCGTCTAGTGTAGAGATGAAAACGACCCAGAAGTCGGCAACGAGTAGTGTGGCAAAAAGTAGTGTATCAAAAGGAGGCGCAGCAGCAGGAGGTGCAGCAGCAGGAGGCGCAGCAGCAGGAGGCGCAGCAGTTGGGGATAAGGCAGATGTAGATCAACTGTTAAAAGAGTATAAACTGATAGAAGTGTATGGTGGAGACTTATCTGGAGACAGAGAAAGTATGGTGGTAGTAGATATTGGCTACGGGGACAGAGAATACTATGCGATTACAAATGAATACGGGCAGTTGGTTAATGTCATTGCGGAAAAAATTATTTTGCAAGATGATAAAAACGAACCAGTCTTAAAAAGCGGGAGGTATTACTCTGATGAAGCCAAAGTACCAGGAGTAGAAAGCGCAACGTTGGACGAAGGGCACATCATTGCAGATTCGCTGGGTGGAGTGGCAAACGCATATAATATTACTCCGCAAGATAGCAAGGTAAATAGATATGGGGCCCAAGCGGATATGGAGAAAGCGATTAGAGAAGCCGGGGGATGTACAAATTTTAGCGCGGTAATTGTCTATCCTAATACTACAACTCAGATACCAAGCTATTATCATTACACGTATACGATAGGAGACGAGGTATATAAAATAGACTTTGAAAACGCAAGTTAACAAAAGTGGGGGGGATTATTGAATGAGTAAGAAATGGATGATTGCAGCGTTGTGTGCAGTAGGATTGGTAGGATGTGGAAAACAGGAGCCAATTGGAGAGGTGTATTATTTAAACTTTAAGCCAGAGGTGGAACTGGCTTGGATGGAAATAGCGCGAGAATATACTGATGAAACAGGGGTACCAGTAAACATTGTGACCTCTGCGGGGGGCGAGTATGATTTTACATTAGAAGATGAAATGCAAACTAAAAACCCACCGACATTATTTCATGTTAATGGGCCAATGGGGCTAAAAAAATGGCAAGAGTATTGCGTTGATTTGGGAGATACAACGATATATACTGCGCTTACAGACAAAGAACTGGCGCTACATGGTAAAGATGGAGAAGTATATGGAATACCTCTTACGATAGAAGGATATGGCATTATTTATAACGAGAAAATTTTGGATAAATATTTTGATCTACCGCAAGCAAAGGTTGAGTCGATTGATGATGTGAAGAGTTTTGAAATGTTAAAGCTGTTGGTAGAAGATATGCAGATGAATGCGGAGGAATTGGAAATAGTAGGGGTATTTAGTGTAACATCGCTATTGCCTGGAGAAGACTGGAGATGGCAAACGCACTTGTTGAATATGCCAATTTATGCAGAATTTAAAGATAAAGGAATAACGGATAGTGATGTTATAGAGTTTACGTATAATGAAAATTTTAAGAACATATTTGATTTATACATAAATAATTCAACTACTGATCCGGGGCTGGCAAAAAATCGCAGTGTATTGGATTCGATAACAGAATTTGCGTTGGGGCAAGTAGCGATGATGCAGAATGGAAATTGGGCTTGGAATCAGATTAAAGGTGCTAGAGGAAATATAGTAAAAGAAGATGATATAAAATTTTTGCCAATATATGTAGGATTGGAAGGAGAAGAAAACCAGGGGCTTGTGATAGGCAATGAGAACTACCTGTGTGTAAATGTAAACGCAACAGAAGAAGATAAGCAAGCAACGATAGATTTCTTGGATTGGCTGGTAACTTCGAAGAATGGAAAAAACGTTATGGTGGAAAAGTTGGGTAATATAGCACCATTTAATACATTTACTGACAATGAGAAGCCATCAGACCCTTTAGCGCAGTCGATATTGGATCATATGGATAAGGGAGAAATAGCAGTGCCATGGGTATTTCAGTCATTTCCGAGCCAAAACTTTAAGGATGCATTTGGGGCAAAATTAACAGAATATACTTTGGGAACCAAATCTTGGGAAGAGATAGTAGACGAGACGATAAAGCTTTGGACTGCAGAAAAGATATTAGCAGGAGAATAATTTTGGCAACAAGCGTATTTGAAAATATCGTATTTAAATATAGATAAAATTTTAGGGTTCATTTTTCGTAAGAGAAGAGTGAACCCTTTTGGCGTCGTATATTATTTTGCTATAGTACCTTGCCAAGAAATGGGATGTTATTAGGGATCAAGGTTTCTGTAACGAGTTTAAATGTTTCATTGTGAAGTGCTTCTAGATCGAGACCGAGGTCGCCATTGATATTAATATTTGATGGCTCGATAGATTCGATTTTATTCCAAGTGTTTCCAGCATTTTTGCTGATATATAATCCATATGTAGTGGTAGTAATCATTAAGTTAGAGTCTTCAGGATAAATGTAAATTTTGCCAAATTCGGCTTTAGGGTGAATGCCTGTATTGGTGAGGCGGTGCCAGGTTTTTCCGCTGTCAGTTGTTTTATATAGCTTGCCCGCATTAGAAGGGCTAACTCCATGAGGGTTAGATGCAGTTCTATAGTTTTTCTTGTCATTGCCAAAATCTCCAGAGCCGGCAAACCAGATGGCATCATTGTTAGGATCTACTGTAATTGTTTCCATGTTTCCGAACAAAACGGGATCACTCCAGGTAGCACCTTTGTCTTTGGTAATTCGAATTCCACCACCATTTGCGCTCATTCCGAAGCTTTCGTTTTGTCTAGAAAAATCTAGCCCATATACTTTGGTGTGAATGGTTTTGTTTATCGCATCAGAGTCTAAAATAGTGTGAAAACTTTTGCCTCCATCAGTAGAACGATATGAGTTACCCATATCGGGAAAATTAAAAATTGTGTTGGGATCTGTTGGATGGGTAAAGAAGCATTCGCTGTATCCTGCATTGCCAACAGCAAATTGGTTCCAAGTTATATCTGCATCTGAAATTATGATTTCTGAATTTAATTTGTCAAAATATTTTTGATCTAGTCCAAAAGTAGGAGCATAAGTTATAATCATGGCTGTTAAAGTTGAAAATAATTTAAATTTTTTGTTCATAAAAATCTCCTATTCTAATTATTTGCTATATGATTATATATAAAGTGGTATTAATTGTCAATAAATCATTAATTGGTGGATTGAAATGGATAAAAAAAATGAGTATAATAAAAGCACCACAAAGAATATGCAAAAGTGTCAGCAGCAATGTGATGGCACTTCTAGTGTGAGAACATATTTCTGTGGTGTTAATTAGAGTATGGACAACATTTTCAGATTATATACAAATAATATAAAAACTTTCAAAAAAATTTTTAGGTTTCTGAAAACATATAAGAAACGACGCAGGCGACGACCATAAAAAGTATTGCACTGATACCGGTAAAATTTAATGGAAGCCCGGGATAAATAGTAAAAATGGAGCCAACAACCAAACCTAAAATAACGAGATATGTGCCTTGAGTATAATTGCTTAAAAGAGCTTGTACGAGAGAGCTTCCGCCAATCAATCCGATTACCATTCCAAATCCAAATAATATAAGAATCCATAAATTATGAGAACTTAAAATATTGCTAAAACTTACGGTACCTTGTAAAAGACCTAGAGCTAGGCTAGTTACAATGGAAATAGAAGCGATGATAGTTTCGTAGCAGCCGATGGTGAGTAGAATAAAAGAGCCGCTGATGCCGGGAATAATCATGGTAAAGGCACTGATAGCACCTGCAAAAATGAATAAGATTGCAGTAGTTATGTTAATATTTTCGATAAGAATTCCTGTGTTACTTTCTTCTCCAGTTGCGGCCATATATAGCATTATTATAAGTGGAATTACAAAAGGTATAATGCCTCCCATTTCTAATTTCTTTTCGCTAACAATTTTTTTGTAAATCATGGGAATACTTCCTAGTATAACACCAATAAAAACAAAGTTAGTTTGTATATTATAATTTTCATATAAAAATGTGATTATCTTGCTAAATAGCAAAATTCCAGCAACAATTCCTATTCCAAGTGTGATAAGAAAGTTGGCATTTTTCTTTAACTTTTTTGGATCTATACTGATAGAATCTAAAAGTTGGTCGTAAATTTTAAAAACAACTGCCATAGTTCCGGCGCTTACTCCTGGGATGACATTTGCGACACCTAAAATCATTCCAATCAAAATGTTTTTCATATGTGTTCCTCCGTTTTTTATTATTAAAACATGACTTAGAATTATTTTTTTACATTTATTATATTAATTTTATGATAACTTGTACATACTATATGCATAAAGTTTTTTATTTTGAAACTCTTGCAAGTTAAAGCGGAAAAACTTTCCTTTTCAGAATGTATTTTTAAAAAATCAATGAAGATCACAAACTTTGATACAAAAAAACCATAAAATTTTGCATATTTTAGATATAACTCTTGCAAAAAAAAAAATAAAGGGAAATTATCAGCTAAAATAATTATAAAAATATGAGAAAAAAATAAAAACTTTTCAAAAAACTATTGACATGTATACTGTATACAGAGTATACTGTGTGTATAAACAAGATAAAAGGCGGTCACGAAAAAGTTTTATAATCAGTAGATCGTTTATAAATAAAATGTTAAATATGTGTGCTTTATTTATAAAAAAGGAGATGGAATATTTTATGTTTAAACAATGGGAAGGTTTTAACACAGAAGGCGAATGGACAAAAGAGATTGATGTAAGAGACTTTATTCAAAGAAACTATACTCCATATGACGGAGATGACACTTTCTTGGCGGGTCCAACTGCTGATACTACTGCTCTTTGGGATCAGGTTATGGTCATGATGAAAGAAGAGCTTAAGCGTGGAATATATGATGTAGAAACTAAAATACCTTCAACTGTTAGTTCTCATGGACCTGGTTATTTAAATAAAGACATTGAAACAATCGTAGGGTTTCAATCAGATGCTCCATTAAAACGTAATATTATGCCAAATGGTGGTATTCGTACGGTTGAGCAAGCGCTTCATGCATATGGTTATGAACTGGATAAAGAAACTGATGAAATATTTACAAAATATAGAAAAACTCATAATGATGGTGTTTTCTCTGCATATACAACAGCAATGAGAAAAGTTCGTAAATCTGGCGTTATTACTGGGCTTCCAGATGCGTATGGACGTGGGCGTATTATTGGTGACTATCGTCGTGTTGCACTTTATGGTGTGGATAGATTGATTGCAGAAAAAGAGAGTGCAAAACTTAAATTTGAAACTCCAAGTATGACAGAAGACGTAATTCGTTTGCGCGAAGAAATCACAGAGCAAATTAGCGCTTTGAAAGAATTAAAAGTTATGGCTAAGAGTTATGGATTTGATATTTCTGAACCTGCGACTAATGCACAAGAAGCAATTCAATGGACTTATTTTGGATATCTTGGAGCTGTAAAAGAGCAAGATGGTGCGGCGATGTCACTTGGTAGAACTTCTACTTTCTTTGATATTTATATTCAACGTGACCTTGATAATAATGTGATTACAGAAGAGCAAGCGCAAGAATTTATGGATCATTTTGTAATGAAATTGAGAATGGTTCGTTTCTTAAGAACTCCAGCATATAATGAATTATTCTCAGGAGATCCTACTTGGGTTACAGAGTCAATTGGTGGTATGGGAATGGATGGACGTACACTAGTTACAAAAACTAGCTTCCGCATACTTCATACATTAACCAACTTGGGGCCTGCGCCAGAGCCAAACTTGACAGTACTTTGGTCAACACATTTACCAGAGCAGTTTAAGTTATATTGTTCTAAAATGAGTATCCAAACAAGTTCAATTCAATATGAGAACGACGATTTGATGCGTCCGTATCATGGAGATGATTATGGAATTGCTTGTTGCGTATCAGCAATGAGAATTGGTAAACAAATGCAATTCTTTGGAGCTCGTGCAAACTTAGCAAAAGCACTTTTATATGCTATTAATGGTGGACGTGATGAAAAATCTGGAGATCAGATTGGACCAAAATTTGCACCAATTACTAGTGAGTATCTAGACTTTGATGAAGTTTGGGATAAATTTGTTCAGGTAATGGATTGGTTGGCTGGTGTATACGTGGGCGCTCTTAACGTAATTCACTATATGCATGATAAGTATTGCTATGAAAAATTGGAACTTTCACTTCACGATACAGAAATTATAAGAACTTTTGCAACAGGTATAGCGGGACTTTCTGTTGTAGCTGACTCGCTTTCTGCTATTAAAAATGCGAAAGTTAAAGTTATTCGTGATGAGACTGGTCTTGCAAAAGATTATGTAATCGAAGGAGATTATGTTGCATTTGGTAATGATGATGATGAAGTAGACCAAATGGCAGTTGATATTACACAAATCTTTATGAATGATATTAGAAAACACAAAACTTATAGAAATTCAATTCCAACAATGTCAATTCTTACAATTACTTCTAACGTAGTTTATGGTAAGAAGACAGGAAATACTCCAGACGGACGTAAAGCAGGCGAACCATTTGCTCCAGGTGCAAATCCAATGCATGGACGCGATAAAAAAGGTGCAGTCGCGGCGTTAAACTCTGTTGCAAAACTTCCTTATAAGGATGCAGAAGACGGTATTTCTTATACTTTCTCAATCATTCCAGCAGCATTAGGAAAAGATGATCAAGAAAGATGTAAAAATCTTGCATCATTGTTAGATGGATATTTTGATAAAACTGGTCAGCATCTAAATGTTAATGTATTTAATAGAGAGACTTTACTTGACGCAATGGATCATCCAGAAAAATATCCGCAGCTTACAATTCGTGTTTCAGGATACGCTGTAAACTTTATAAGACTGACTAAAGAACAGCAACTAGACGTTGTTAATAGAACGTTCCACACTAAATTTTAAATTATGAATCAAATTTTGGGGGTGCCATTGGCATCTCCTTTTTTTATTGGGAGGAATCATATATGATAGGAAAGGTACATTCAGTAGAAAGTTGCGGAACAGTTGATGGACCGGGCATTAGATACATTATATTTACACAAGGCTGTCCATTGCGCTGCCAGTATTGTCACAACCCAGATACTTGGAAAGGATCAGATGGCGAGGAAATGGATTCTGATGCATTGGTAAAAGAGATATTAAAGTATAAAGCGTATATGGATAGATCAAATGGGGGGATTACAATTAGTGGTGGAGAGCCTCTGCTGCAGCAAGAATTTGTAACTGATATATTTAAAAAAGTCAAGAAAAAGGGGATTCATACATGTATAGATACATCGGGGTTTATACCTCTTGATAAGATAGGAGATATATTAGACTATACGGACTTAGTGTTGCTAGATATAAAATCTTATAATCCAGCAATATATAAAAAAGTAACGGGAGTTGCGTTAGAGCCGACATTGAAGTTTGCGCAAGAATTGATGAAGCGCAATATTCCGGTGTGGATTCGATATGTATTGGTACCAGATTTAACAGATAATATGGAAGATATAGAGGATCTTGCAAAATATTTGATTACGCTATCCAACGTAGAAAGAATAGATATATTGCCGTTTCATAAAATGGGTGAATACAAATGGAAAGAATTGGGATATGAATATAAATTAGCGCAAACTTTGGAACCAGCAGAAGAAGTAACGAATGCTGCTAAAGAAATATTTAAAAAATATAATTTGCCTATTTATAATGCGTAAAAAAACTCCCTCTAAAAATGAAGGAGTTAATGGTTTATAAAATGAGCTTCAATTAATTAACCTAATAGCTGAAGCACTTGTTGGGGGGCCTGGTTTGCCTGTGCAAGCATAGATTGAGACGCCTGAGATAGGATATTTGAGCGAGTGAGATTTACCATCTCTTGCGCCATGTCGGCATCGCGGATTTGGGACTCTGCAGATTGTAAATTTTCTGTAGTATTATCCAAATTTTTGATGGTATGCTCTAATCTATTTTGAACGGCTCCAAGCTCTGCTCTTTGGCGAGAAACAATTTCAACGGCAGCGTCGATAGTATTAAGCGCAATTGCAGCGCTTTCTTGAGTATCGATCTTGGAAGCATTAAACCCAAGTGCAGTCATATTCATAGATTTGATATTAAGTCGGATAGATTGTTCATTATTAGCACCGACTTGGAAATTAAATTCGTTAGGACCAACTTCTTGATTCATAGTAGATTGAAGTGTATTAGCTGCATCGGTAACACTGGTTGCTTCGATATTAATAGCAACTGATAGCATGCCTGCGGCCTCAGCTTTTAAGTTTCCGGCTTCACTTCTGAGTGAAGATATAGAAGCTTTAACTGTCTCTAAAGAAACTTGTTTAGCTGCAACACTCTTCAATACTGCAGCAGCATCAGCTTTGTCACTTTGACCAGCGGCTTTAATTTCAAGAGCTGAAATCTCCTGCTCAAGAATGTGGAGTCGATTTTCTGCATCTAGCATTTTTGGTCCAGCCTCAACTGCATATGCCTCACCTAATTTCCCTTGATATGCAGATAGTTGAGTATAATAATTGGTGAGTGCCTTGTTTAAGCTAGACTGTTTATTAGCGACTGAATCGAGACCTTTACCAGTAGGGTCACCAGTTAAAAGTTGTTGATCGTTAAACTCTGTTTTACGAGAAATACTATCGATTTCTGTGACAAGCTGTTTAAATTCAATATCCAATTTTTTTCTATCTTCCGCTGTGTAGGTATCATTCATAGATTGAATAGACATTTCTCTCATTCTCTTAAGCATTTCATGAGCTTCGCCGAGAGCACCTTCTACTGTTTGAATTAGAGAAATACCGTCTTGGGCATTACTGCTAGATTGTTTTAAACTGATAATTTGATTTCTCATTTTTTCGGAGATAGCAAGTCCTGCAGCGTCATCGCCAGCACGGTTAATTCTGAGACCAGAAGATAGTTTTTCCATTATAGAGCCTTGATCAGATTGATTAATAGCCAAATTTCTTTGTGAATTGATAGACATTAGGTTAGTATTGATTCTCATTTTAATTCCTCCTTGAATTATAAGTGGCATCTTGCCAAATCTATTTTAAAATAATAATATTTATGTTATTGAAATTATTAGTAATACAGATATTGTTACTAATAATTTGTTTATTAACTTTACAATATATATATCGGACAAATATAAATATACTTTAGTTTATTTTATAAAAAAATAATTTATTTTTGAAATAAAAAAATACCTATCGGAATAAAACCGACAGGTATTAGATAACTTAGTAATAGAGGTAGTAATTAACCTAGTAATTGAAGAACTTGTTGAGGTGCTTGATTTGCTTGTGCTAGCATAGATTGAGAGGCCTGAGCCAGGATATTTACCCTGGTAAGATTAACCATTTCAGCAGCCATATCTGCATCACGAATTTGAGATTCTGCAGATTGTAAATTTTCTGCAGTATTGTCTAAGCTCTTGACAGTGTGTTCTAATCTATTTTGCACAGCACCGAGTTCGGCTCTTTGTCGAGATACAATTTCAACCGCTGCATCAATGCTGTTGAGTGCAATATTGGCACTTTCGGGAGTATCAATTTTAGTTGCAGTTAAACCGAGTGCAGTGACATTCATAGCCTTAATATTAAGTTGGATAGACTGATCATTGTTAGCACCAACTTGGAAAGTAAATTCATTAGGACCAACTTCTTGATTCATAGTAGCTTGAAGTTTATTAGCTTTCTCTACAACAGTACTTTGTTCGAGTTTGACAGCAGATTTAAGTATGTCACTAGCTGAGGCTTTCAATGCAGCGGATTCTGATTCTACGAAGGCTAGAGAAGCCTTAGTTTTTTCTAAAGAAACTTGTTTGCCAGCAACGCTTGCAAGTATTTTTTGAGCTTCAGTCTCATCACTAGCGCCAGCTGCCTTAATTTCGAGAGCGGATATTTCCTGCTCAAGATCAAGAACTCTGTTCTCGAGATCAGCCATACTAGAGCCGCCTTCTATGGAATAAGCTGCAGCTAGCTTTTTTTGATAGTCTGCCATTTTGGTATAGTAAGTACCAACAGCGTTAGTTAAGGATGTGCGAGCACTCGCAACTAGATCTAGACCTTTGCCAGTAGGATCACCAGTTAAAAGTTTTTGTTCATTAAATTCAGTTTTATCAGCAATACCATCGATTTCAGTGATAAGTTGCTTTAGTTCGATGTCTAATTTTTTTCTATCTTCAGAAGTATAGGTATCGTTCATAGATTGGATAGACATTTCTCTCATTCTTTTAAGCATTTCGTGAGTTTCGCCAAGAGCACCTTCTGTAGTTTGAATTAAGGAAATACCATCTTGAGCATTACTACTAGATTGTTGAAGACCCTTGATCTGATTTCTCATTTTTTCGGAGATTGCAAGACCTGCAGCATCGTCGCCAGCACGGTTGATTCTAAGACCAGAAGATAATTTTTCCATGATAGATCCCTGGTCGCCTTGATTAATAGTGAGATTTCTTTGTGAATTAATAGCCATTAGGTTAGTATTGATTCTCATTTTAATTCCTCCTTGAATTATATGTAGCATCCCTGCTTAGTGATAATGAAATAATTCTATAATTAACTCCTCAAAATATATATCGGAATAACAAAAATATACTTTAGTATAAAAATATAAAAAAATAAAAAATATATAAAATGAAAAAATATAAAAAATGAAAATTAAAGAGAAAAATAAAAGAAAATAAAAAAGGAAAGTAAAAAAGGAAAGAAACGTAAAAAAATCCCACCGGAAGAGAAATCCGATGGGTGATTTATTTGTTACTTAACCTAATAATTGAAGTACTTGTTGGGGGGATTGGTTTGCCTGAGCAAGCATAGACTGAGAAGCTTGAGTAAGAATATTTACTCTAGTAAGATTAACCATTTCCTCTGCCATATCCGCATCGCGAATTTGAGATTCTGCAGATTGTAGGTTCTCAGCAGTATTATCTAAGTTTTTAACAGTGTGCTCAAGTCTGTTTTGAACAGCTCCGAGCTCTGCTCTTTGGCGAGACACAATCTCAACAGCAGCATCAATAGAATTAAGGGCAATGTGTGCACTTTCAGGGGTATCGATTTTAGTGGTAGTTAAACCAAGAGCGATAGCATTCATAGCTTTGATATTAAGCGAAATGATTTGATCGTTGTTAGCACCAACTTGGAAAGTGAATTCATTAGGACCAACTGCTTGATTCATAGTAGCTTGAAGAGCATTAGCAGCTCTTACAACAGAAGTTGCTTCCCAATCAATAGCAGATTGCAATTTAACAGCTGCAGAAGCTTTTTTGCCTGCAGAAGAAGCTTCAAGTGCAGCGATACTAGCTTTAGTGGTTTCTAATGAAATCTGTTTTTGAGATACACTTACTAGGACAGCTTGAGCTTTAGCTTTGTCACTTTCACCAGCAGCTTTGATTTCAAGTGCTGAAATGTCTTGCTCTAATTTAATAAGTCTAGTTTGTGCTGTAAGCATACTACTACCAGCTTCTATAGAATAAGCTGCTCCCATTAAAGATTGATATGCACCCATTTTTCCATAGTAACTGCCAACGATTATAGTTAATGATTGACGTCGTATAGCAACAGAATCTCTACCTTTTCCAGAAGGGTCACCAAGTAATAAACTTTGCTCATTAAACTCAGTTTTGTCGGCTAAACCATCGATTTCGGTAATAAGTTGCTTTAACTCGATATCTAATTTTTTTCTATCTTCGCTAGTGTATGTATCGTTCATAGATTGGATAGACATTTCTCTCATTCTTTTAAGCATGTCATGAGTTTCGCTAAGCGCACCTTCTGCAACTTGAATTAATGAAATACCATCTTGAGAGTTTTCGCTTGATTGTTGTAGACCTTTGATTTGGTTTCTCATTTTTTCTGAAATTGCAAGACCCGCAGCGTCATCTCCGGCTCTATTAATTCTAAGGCCAGATGAAAGTTTTTCCATAATTCCACCTTGATCACCTTGATTGATTCCAAGATTTCTTTGTGCGTTAATTGCCATTAGGTTAGTATTAATTCTCATATTAAATTCCTCCTTGAATAAAAGCGGCATCCTTGCCTATTATTAATTATAAGGTTGTATCAACCCTTTCAATAATATATATCGGACAAGCAGTGAAATACTTTAGCTTTTTTTGAAAAAAATTCCAAAAAAAAAAAAATAAGGAAGAAAAAGGATAAATAAAAACCCCTTGGAAAAGTCCAAAGGGTGTATGTGAATTATTGTAAAAGTTGAAGAACTTGTTGTGGAAATTGATTTGCTTGAGCAAGCATAGACTGAGAAGCTTGAGAAAGAATATTTGTTCTAGTCAAGTTAACCATCTCAGCTGCCATATCAGCATCTCTTATTTGAGATTCAGCTGCTTGTAAGTTTTCAGCAGTGTTATCTAAGTTTTTAACAGTGTGCTCAAGTCTGTTTTGAACAGCACCAAGCTCTGCTCTTTGACGAGATACGATTTCTACAGCAGCGTCAATTGTAATAAGTGCAATACCAGCACTCTCAGTAGAGTCAATTTTAGTAGCTTGTAAACCAAGAGCAGTTGAATCCATAGCTTTAATACCTAATGTAATAGTTTGGCCGTTATTTGCACCAACTTGGAAAGTAAATTCATTAGGTCCTACTTTTTCATTCATAGTAGCTTGAAGCTTTTTAGCACAGCTGGTAACTAGACCTGCTTCAATAGTAACTGCAGAAGCTCTAAGTGTTGCAGCTGATTCTTTAAGATTTGCAGCAACAGCTTCCATGGAAGCGATAGATGCTTCTCTTTGGGCTAAGCTGATTCTTAGATCACTAACACTTTTCAGAACATGTTGTCCTTCAGGTGGAACTTCACCAGCAGCTTTAATTTCAAGTGCAGAAATTTTTTGCTCAAGATCAATTACAGACTGAAGAGCTTGTTCCATTTTGGTTGATGCTTCGACAGCATATGCAGAACCCAATTTAGCTTCAGCAGAACCGATTTTGGTGTAGAAGCTTTTGAGTGCAGTAGTTAAGCTCTGACGTTTAGCTGCAACAGATGCTAATCCTTTTCCAGTAGGGTCTCCAGTTAATAATTTTTGTTCGTTAAATTCAGTTTTTACAGCAAGACCATCGATTTCAGTGATAAGTTGTTGTGCTTCGATATTAAGTTTTTGACGGTCTTCGTCTGTATATGTATCGTTCATAGATTGAATAGCCATTTCTCTCATTCTTTTAAGCATTTCGTGAGTTTCAGAAAGAGCACCCTCTGCAGTTTGGATCAAAGATATACCATCTTCACCATTTCTACTAGCTTGTTGTAAACCTCTAATCTGATTTCTCATTTTTTCTGAAATTGCAAGGCCTGCTGCATCATCGCCAGCTCTATTAATTCTAAGACCAGAAGATAGTTTCTCCATAATTCCACCTTGATCGCCTTGATTAACCCCCAAATTTCTTTGTGCATTAATTGCCATTAAATTAGTATTAATAATCATGTTTCATTTCCTCCCATAAGTATATTAATTATTTTTGTATCGTGTGTTTTAGATTTTTATCTTTTTCTCTATTTTTTATTTCTAACGCTTTACAATTATATATATCGGATTAAACAGATATTACTTTATGGTTTTTTATGACTTTTTTTTGGTTTTTTTTGGAAAAAAAATTCTGATACAAGATTTTTTGATATAAATGGAAAAAAATTGGTAAATGCTTAAAATAAAAAATTGTCTAATATGAAGAAATTTTGTAGTCCTTATAAGGGTTATAGTGCTTATTAGGGCATAAAAAAAGCCCCCAAAGAAGAGGGAAACGAGTTAGCTTAATAATTGTAAGATTTGTGAAGGAATTTGATTTGCTTGTGCAAGCATTGCTTGAGAAGCCTGTGAAAGAATGTTAATTCTAGTGAAGTCAACCATCTCAGCGGCCATATCAGCATCACGTATTTGAGATTCTGCAGATTGTAAGTTTTCGGCAGTATTATTTAAATTTTTAACTGTATGCTCAAGTCTGTTTTGAACAGCACCAAGCTCTGCTCTTTGTCGAGATACAATCTCTACAGCAGCATCTATGGTTGTAAGGGCAATTCCAGAACTTTCTGGAGAGTCAATTTTGGTTGCAGACAATCCAAGGGCAATTGCATCCATAGCTTTGATGGCTAAGGTAATCGTTTGACCATTGTTTGCACCGACTTGGAAAGTAAATTCATTAGGACCAACTTTTTCGTTCATAGTTGCTTGAAGTGACTTTGCAACAGATGTAACTAGCCCAGCTTCTATAGAGATAGCTTTTATATCATATGAAGCGGCCATTTCTTTGTATTCAGCAGCTGTAGCTTCGATAGCAGCAATAGAAGCATTGAGTGCAGCTAAGCTGATTCGTAGATTACTGACGTCGGTTAAGACCTTTTGACTTTCTGCAGGTGATTCACCAGATGCTTTTACTTCTAGAGCAGAAATTTTTTGCTCGAGATCGATTACTGATTGCAGTGCTATTTGCAGTGGAAGTTGTGCTTCTACAGAATAAGCCATTCCAAGTACGCTTTCGTATGTGCCAACGGCTGAATAATAAACACGTAATGCATCTGCTAGACTTTTATTTTTGTCTGCAACTGATTTTAAGCCTGTGCCGGTTGGATCTCCAGTTAATAGTTTTTGCTCATTAAATTCGGCCTTTACAGCAAGTTCATCGATTTCTGTGATAAGTTGTTGTGTTTCGAGATTGAGCTTTTCGCGGTCTTCGTCCGTGTAGGTGTCATTCATAGATTGGATAGCCATTTCTCTCATACGTTTCAACATTTCGTGAGTTTCAGCTAATGCCCCTTCTGCAGTCTGTATTAAAGAGATTCCATCTTCTGCATTTCGGCTAGATTGTTGTAGACCCTTAATTTGATTTCTCATTTTTTCGGAAATAGCGAGACCTGCAGCATCGTCGCCAGCTCTGTTAATTCTAAGACCAGAAGAAAGTTTTTCCATAACACTGCCTTGTTCGCCTTGATTGATTCCGAGATTTCTTTGTGAATTGATAGCCATTAAGTTAGTATTTATTCTCATTAGTGTTTTCTCCTATCTATATATATAAAATTTTATATGTAATTACTGTAAAAGTTGAAGTACTTGTTGAGGAACTTGATTTGCTTGTACAAGGATTGATTGAGAGGCCTGTGAAATGATATTGGTTTTGGTTAAGTTCATCATTTCTTGTGCCATATCGGCATCGCGTATTTGAGATTCGGCAGCTTGTAGATTTTCTGCACTGATATTGACACTCTTGACAGTATGTTCAAGTCTGTTTTGCACTGCACCAAGTAAGGCTTTTTGGCGAGAGATAATTTCTACTGCTGCATCAACAGAAGTAAGAGCAAGTTTGGCACTCTCTGGTGTGTCGAGCTTTGTGGCATCTAAGCCAAGAGCGGTGGAGTTCATAGCTTTAATATTTAGATGAATTTCTTGATCGTTGTTTGGGCCAACTTGGAAAGTAAATTCATTAGGACCAACTTTTTCGTTCATGGTGGCTTGAAGAGTTTTTGATACAAAAGCGACCATATCAGCTTCTACTGAAACTGCCATTGTAGCAAAAGAGATGGCTGCAGATCGTAAGCTGTTTGCTTGTGCTTCGTATTGAGAGATTGAAGAATAGAGCTGTTCAAAGCTGACTCTAAAATGGCTGATTTTTGTTAATACATCTTGTTTTATATCAGAGTTCTCACCTTGGGCCTGGATTTCTAGTGCTTCTATTTTATATTCAAGATCAATTGCTGATTGAAGAGCGGTTTGTAGTGGAAGTGCTGTTGTAACAGAATAACTCATTCCAAGCAAGCTGTCGTGAGCACCGATGTGTGCATAGTACGTCTTTAATGCCGCAGCTAAATTTTGTTTTTGCGCTGCAACAGATGCTAAGCCTTTTCCTGTGGGGTCTCCTGTTAAAATTTTTTGTTCGTTAAACTCAGCTTTATTAGCAAGATCATCTATTGATAAAATAAGTTGTTGCGCTTCGATATCTAACTTTTTACGATCTTCGTTTGTATAGGTGTCATTTATAGATTGGATTGACATTTCTCTGACACGTGTTAGCATTTCATAGATTTCTGATAATGCACCTTCTGTAGTTTGAATGAGGGAGATGCCGTCTTCTGCATTTCTACTGGCTTGTTGAAAACCCTTAATTTGATTTCTCATTTTTTCAGATATAGCAAGACCTGCAGCATCATCTCCAGCTCTGTTAATTCTAAGTCCAGAAGATAATTTTTCGGCAAGCTCGCTTTTTTCTTCTTGCTTAACCCCCATACTGCGTTGTGAATTAATAGCCATAAGATTAGTGTTAATTTCCATATATTTTATTCCTCCATATTACGTAAAAATTAGCAACAAAAATGTATAAGCAACGGTATGTTAGTGAAATAAATCTCTCCCATAATTTCGGGAGAAGAAATGATAAAACTAGTTTAGTAACTGAAGGACTTGTTCTGGTATTTGATTTGCCTGTGCAAGCATAGCTTGAGAAGCTTGTGAAAGAATATTGGTTCTGGTGAAGAAAACCATTTCTGCAGCCATGTCAGTATCACGAATTTGAGACTCAGCAGATTGTAGATTTTCTGCAGTATTATTTAAGTTTTTAACAGTATGTTCGAGTCTATTTTGAACTGCCCCAAGTTCAGCTCGCTGACGAGACACAATTTCAACAGCAGCATCGATCGAACTAAGGGCAATGCCAGAGCTTTCGGGAGAATCTATTTTGGTTGCTGATAGGCCAAGAGCTGTTGCATTCATTGCTTTAATACTTAGGTTGATTGTTTGTCCATTATTTGCACCAACTTGGAGAGTAAATTCATTAGGACCAACTTGCTCGTTCATAGTTGCTTGAAGTTGTTTGGCAGCATCAGTAACAGAAGTTGCTTCGATATAAAAAGCAGAAGCTTGCAATATCGCAGCTGATTCTTTCAATGTTGTAGCAGAGGATTCCATGGCAGCAATGGAGGCATTTCTTTGAGCTAAAATAATTCGCAAATGACTTACATCTTTTAATACTAGTTGTGCTGCTGCTGGTTTTTCACCAGAGGCTTTAACTTCAAGGGCTGAAATTTTTTCCTCTAGGTCGAGGACAGATTGAGCGACTTGTTCCATTTTAGTGGATGCTTCTATAGCATATGCAGAACCTAATTTAGATTCATATGAGCCGACTTTGATGTAGTAATTTGCTAATGCAGAAGCTAAGAGTTCTCGTTTATTTGCAACAGAAGCTAATCCTTTTCCAGTAGGATCTCCAGTTAATAGTTTTTGCTCATTAAATTCTGCTTTAACAGCAAGTTCGTCTACTTCTGTTATAAGTTGTTGTGCTTCCAAGTTTAATTTTTTTCGGTCTTCATTTGTATAGGTATCATTCATTGCTTGGATAGCCATTTCTCTCATACGCTTAAGCATTTCATGATTTTCAGCAAGTGCTCCTTCAGCAGTTTGGATCAAGGAAATACCGTCTTGCGCGTTTCTGCCTGCTTGGTATAATCCCTTAATTTGATTTCTCATTTTTTCAGATATAGCAAGACCCGCAGCGTCATCTCCGGCTCGGTTAATTCGAAGACCAGAAGAGAGTTTTTCCATTACACCGCCAAGTTCGTTTTGATTAACATCAAGATTTCTCTGCGAATTGATAGCCATTAAGTTAGTATTAATTCTCATGCAAATATCCCCCCCATATATAATGGTAAATTTATAGTGTTATTTTTATTTATTTTTTATATTGAACACCCTCTTACAGAAATATATATCGGATAAAGTTGCAATTACTTTAGGCTTTTTACGACTTTTTTTTATTTTTTACTGGATTATCCTGTATTATTTGCCACAATTTAGCACTTTGTAACCTAATAAATCTAATACAAAACCTGCTACATTTCGACCTTTTCCTTTATAGGGATAATGATGAATGTGAATAGCAGGATTGAAATTGAGTTCAATGATGGAGTAGTATGGGTTTTTGGCTGTAATATCTTCTATCATCATATCTACTCCACATATATTTGCTCCAGCAGCTTTTGCGGCGGATACTGCAATTTCTTTAAAATACTCTGCAATATCGTCGGTATAGTCTATGCTATCTCCACCAGTACTGATATTAGAATTTTCACGCAAATAAACTATTTCATCTTTGCTAGGAATAGAGTCAAAAGTTAGTGAATGCTGTTTTAAAAATAATGCAGATTGCTCATCTAAATCAATTTTTTCAAGTGGAGTTGTATAGCCTCTGCCTCGTAACGGGTCTTGGTTTTTCAACTCTATAAGTTTACGTATGGAAGATACGCCATCTCCGATAACATTTGCAGGAACGCGGTTTAAGATAGCAACCACTTGGTTGCCAATTACAACAAAACGATACTCACGTCCTGGTGCAAATTCTTCTATTAAAATTGTGTTGTCATATTTAAATGCAATTTCGGTAGCAGTTATTAAATTATTTAATGTTGGTGGAGTGGTAAATATACTGATACCTATGCCAAAATTGGTTGATTTGGGTTTGACTACAACTGATTTTCGTTGATATTTTCTTAAAATTGGTTCTATATTATGTTTGTGAGAGAGTTCATGCCCCTTAGGTGTATTAAGATTATTTTCTGTTAACACATATTTGGTCATCAATTTATTTTCCATCATTAGCATGCTTATATAAGTATCTTTAGATGTTTTTGTTGCTTGTTTTACATATTCTACATGACCATTTTGTTGCAGGCGTATAAAGTTATCTGTTGGATCTAATACTTCTACTTGAATACCGCGTTTAATGCTTTCTTTTATAAGTTGCTGCGTAGAAAGTTCCAAGTTGCCGTATCCTTTAAATAGATAACGATTGTTATACGCATCTTGTTTATATGCTTTTGCCAAATCCATATGAGATTTAATAAAACCATGCTCTCGTACTTTGATAAAAATTTGATGAGCATATGTTTTTTTGTGATCTATAACTTTTTCGCGTTGAAATTCTATTGCATGGTTTTTATCAAGATTTAGCATATTATTCATAATAGTTATTTCTGACAAAATTTGATTTGCCCAAGTAGAGAGCTTAATTTCTATGCCATCTTTTAAGAGCAGTGGATCCAAAAAACCATATTTGGCAACAGTAAGTTGATTTTTATTGGAATCTTGCTGAAAGTATTCATAAGGAGTTTCTTTTGTTAGTAAAAGAAACAGGTTAAAGACACTCAAAAATTCTAAATCTATTTTTTTGATACCAACTTTGTCAAAAGGGTTAATATCGATACTTCGAAATTCTAGATATTTGATGCCGTCTTCAGCAAGCGATTGCAGTAAATTGGTTGGGTTATTGGCCTTAAGGCGTACGTGAGTATATAATTCTTTGTGGCTACCAATTTTGTCGTGTTCTATAAATTTGTTGATGCTATTTATATAAGAATCAACACTAGAGTAATCAGGATACAGGTCATATTTATTGGTGTAGCCGCATTCGGAGTTTCTGTAAGAGAGAGCACCTTTGTGACTGTAACTATCTTCATATTCATTTTTAAGTTTTTCAAGGCAATCTACTTCATAAGATTTGTGTATTATACTGCTGCTGCCAAGTAGATAAATGATAAACCATCTGTATCGTAAATAATTTCGTGCAACTTTTAAATAGCAGCTATTTTTAAAAGATTGATATGACGTATTTTTTTTGGAAGATTGATACAATGTTTTAAGGATATTTTCACTAAATGAAAAATTATAATGTATGCCAGAAATTACCTGTTGTTTAGCACCATATTTTTTTAATAAAAATTGGCGATAGCAATAGGCTTCGACTCCAGCTGCATTATTACAAAATGTTGCAATAGGAATGTTGTCGGGTAGTGTACAGGGCATAGATTGAGGCCAAATATATTCGTCTCCTATTTCTAGAACCGCTATATTATATAAATTTTCTAAAAAATCATAAACTTCTATTGCAGTTTTACGAGTAGGTGTTATAAGTTCAAGTTGACTTTCAGAAAAATCCGTTGTGATATAAGGATTTGCAAGTTTGTCTGAAAATATAGCAGGATGTTTAGTAGTAGCTAAATTGCCGTCTATATCACATCGCAATCCCTCTCGTTCTATTCCAATATGCTGTGTTAAAAAGTCTTCTTTATTCAAAGATTTAATTACATTAATCATAGTAACCTCCATAGGCTTTACTTTTTATCCCAATAATTATATTATTAAATAAAAAAAAATACTAGGAGTAACTATGTCAACATATAAAGATAATTTAGAAATTATCCAAATGACTCAAATTAATGATATATTAGATGAAATGCCAGATTTTGTGTATGATTTTATGAGAGGAATAGAGCACACTACAAGCAGTTCAACTCGATTGGGTTATTTATACGATTTAAGGATATTTTTAGATTTTGTAATAAAGTCAAACCTTATAATGGGTAAAATAAATAGGATAGAGATTACCATTTTGGATATTCAAAAGCTATCACCACGTAATATTGAAAAATTTATTGTATATCTTAATTCATATGAAAAAATAGATATAGAGGGAAATAAAAATATCTATAAAAATAGTAACCGTGGAAAAGCTAGAAAGCTATCGGCACTTAAAACTATGTTTAAATATTTCTATAAGCGAGGTATTATTAACAATAATCCTGTGGGAGTGATAGAAATGCCAAAACGATATGAAAAAACAATCATAAAATTAGATGCAGATGAAATTGAAGATTTAATTTTTGTAGTAGAGTCTGGAGAACAATTAAGTCCTGCTCAAAAAAGATATCATACAAAGACAAAAATTCGAGATGTAGCAATAATATGTTTGTTATTGGGTACTGGAATTAGAGTTTCGGAGTGTGTGGGACTAAATATAAATGATGTGGATTTTAAATATAACGGAATAAAGATTACGAGAAAAGGAGGGAATGAAAGTATTATTTATTTTAGCAAAGAGGTTGAACAAGGGCTAAAGAATTATTATGAGATTAGGAAGGAAAAAAGTTCTAAAGATCTAGACGAACCGTTATTTTTGTCCTTGCAAAATAGACGTATCTCTACGAGAATGGTAGAAGTTTTAGTCAAAAAGTATGCTGGATTAATAACAAAGTTAAAAACTATAACTCCCCATAGATTGCGTGCGACATACGGAACGAGGCTATATGAAGAGACAGGGGACATATATTTAGTTGCAGATATATTAGGTCATAAAGATGTAAATACAACAAAAAAATATTATGTGAATATGGATGATAAGAGGAGAAAAAATGCTGCTAACATTGTAAAACTTAGACAAAGTTAAGAAAACCCTTGCAATATAGTTAAGATATTGTTAATATAGCAGTATTATATTGTGTTGGAGAGGAGGTGTTGTATGGAAATGTTTAGAACCATTCTTACAATTATATTTGTGATAGCTTCTTTTGCGATAATTATAATTGTTTTGATGCAAGAAGGAAAATCTACTGGTTTGAGTGGAATGACAGGTGAAAGTGAAAATACTTTCTGGGCTCAAAATAAGAAAAATTCATTAGAAGGAAAAATTGAAAGGTTTACCAAAGTAACTGCAGCGATATTTATGATCTCGGCATTAATTTTAGGAATAATATAATAGAGAGGCTGTCATTGCGACAGCCGTTTAATTTAATATGTGAGAACGCCTAAAATTTCATCATAGCTCATGTTATCAGTAAAAGTGAATGTTCCTTTTTGTAAAATACGTGATTTACCAACCATTATAACATAATCATCGAATGCTTGAGCATCAGAAATTACACCATTTGATTGTAAAAGTTGTGCAATAGTATGTGATCCAGAACCCGCAGGGATAGATACCTCAATTTTTACAGGATCTTCTACTATTAAAACAGGTGCAGGTGTAGGCTCAGGAGTTGGCTCTGGCTTTGGCTCAGGCTTTGGTTCAGGCTTTGGCTCAGGAGTTGGCTCTGGCTTTGGTTCTGGTGTAGGTTCAGGAGTTACTTGTGTTTTAGTTGGTGCAGGGTTTGATGGTTGCTGTGTTTTTGGAATAGTCTGTTCTACAACAATATCTGTAGTTGGGATTTCGTCATCAGATTGTAACACAATAATACTGCCTGCAACTACACAAATAATTCCGATAGCTAGTACACTTGTCCATAGTTTATTCATTTTATGACTCCTTTCTATACAAAGATAAAATTAATTCAATTTCGCCTTTGCCACGATTTAATTCTTTTGCTATTTTAGTAACGCTATATCCTTGGTTGGCGAGATATAAAACTTTTTGGTCTTCTTCTTTAAGTTCTTCAAAAATACGTGATTTATGAGCAACATCAGATGCTAAATCAAAACCTTTATTAGGTTTAAAAATACTTTTTGCCTGAGGAGTAAGAGGTGCAGGTTCCTTGAGGACTTGTTGTGGAGAAAATCCTTCCACTTGATCTTGCATCTCGTTACGTCTTGAGTCAACAATTTTGTATATACTTACTACAATAATTACAATTCCTACTCCGATTAAAATCCATCCTGTAATCATTATATTCTCCTTATTCAAATTTATTTGACTGAGATAGTTCGTTTAATGTTTCTGTTGAGTTAAAATCATCAGCTTGATTAAGATTTTTCTTACGCTTCATTTCTATGAATTTGTAAATGCTCAATAAAATAAATACGATCCCTATCCCTACTAAAGCCCACCCTATATACAATATTAATCCCTCCTTTATTAAATAGTCCAATCTATAAGCCCAGAATGAGTTGGATGAGGAGCAGTCTGTTTGCTATTTTGTTCCTCACGATTTAAATATTTTGTAGTTTCGCTGGTTTGTTCTGTTCTTATAACTTGTTCTCGTTTACGTCTGACATCTTTTTCGCCTTCAACTGCAATCCAGGTCTGTTCCATCATTGGAGCAATTTTATCAAATTCAGAAGTTTTAGAAAGAAGTTGAGTATTCATATACGTAGTATGCGTATCTATAGGTCTAATCATTTCAATCCCTCCTAATTATTTTAATGTTTATAATGGAAAAATTACGTTATATTTTTTAAGTTTATTACGCAATTTTACCATAAGTTTTGAATGAATTTGTGATACTCTAGATTCTGAAATTTCAAGGATTAAACTAATTTCTTTTAATGTTAGTTCTTCGTAATAATATAGTTTAATTAGTAATTGTTCACGCTCAGTTAGCGCGAGTATCTCATGCTCTAAAATTTCAAGAGCTTCTTTGTTTTCGAGTTCTTGGTAAGGATTTTTGGTTGTTATATCCTCTATATTAAATTCATATAATTCACTTTCATCGATAGAAACTAAGGTGCTGATGTTTGTGTCATGGACTAATTTATTATACTCAGATTCGTTGATATTTAATTCTTTTCTAACATCAGTATCTGTTGGACTATGGCCTATTTTGGCCTCTACACGTTCATAGGCCCTAATATATTCTTTTTGCTTTTGTCTAATAGAACGCGGTACCCAGTCGAGTTTACGAATCTCATCGATTATTGCACCTCGAATTCTTAAAGAAGCATAGGTTTCAAATTTAATTTTTTTATCATAATCGTACTTGTCAATTGCATCAATTAAACCTATAACGCCAAAGCCTAGGAGGTCATCTAATTCAAGGTATGAATTAAGATAAATACCGAGACGTCCAGCAACAATTTTTACGAGGGGTGCGTAGTGTTCAATCAATTGTTCTTTAAGTTCCCTCGATTTTGTTTTTTTGTATTTATCCCATACCTTATCTATATTCGCCACGCACTGAATCACCTCTTTCTATATTTGCTTTTCACCCTTACCAATTGTTCTAACTAAGACTCCTCCTGTTTCTAGATCTAAGATAATTGTCCGGCCATAGTTTTGGCCAGTGTCATTAGCTTTAATAGGAATATTTAAGTTGCGTAAAACGTCCTTTACGGCTATTATATTGCGATCTCCTATTCTTAATGCATTATTTCCTGTGGCCAAATTAAACATTTGAGCCCCACCTGCAATCTTGGCAACTAAATGATTTTTATTAGCGCCTTTTTTTATAACTTCTTGCACCAATTTTGGAACACCAGTATCTGCAAATTTTGCAGCATTATCATTATTTTTTATTTCTTTGCTATTTGGTAACATTATGTGCACCATCCCCCCAATTTTACTAGACGGGTCATATAATGTTACACCTACACAAGATCCTAGACCTATCGTTGTAATTTTTTGTGGTGCTTTTCCTACTTTCAATTCTGCTATTCCCACTTGCAATGTATTATTACTCATAATAGTGTCTCATTGAGTTCATAATTTTACGCTCCGTTTCCTTATCTAAAACGAACAAATAGTTTCCTGTTAATAACATATGATCGCTTTCAAAATAAGTTCGTATTAGTAGCGTATCTAAATATTCATCACAAAATTCTATAAGGGGAATAGAGAGTATAGCAGTAGCCATATCCATTACAATTTGAGGGGTAGATTGGCTAATGGTAAGATTTACAAATGTTCCAATGGCATTAAGGTAGTTACCGGCTAAAATATTTCCAAGTTCACTAAGTAATGAAAGTTCCATTTCACCTAACTCATGTAAGTTATTAACTTGTATACCAAGTACATTAAATATAATTTCTTTTGCACTGGATTCTTCTAATACAAGCATCAATACGGCACGCATGTCTCCAACTATTTCTATTACATTTGCAACAATAAAAACATCTTCTTCGTGATAGATTTTACTAAGCTCAGAAATATCTTGGACATCAACTTGGACAACATTCATACTAATTTTTTTATTTAAAAGTTGGCTGAGAGCAGTAATTGCATTACCCGCCCCTATATTAGCCACTTCTTTTAATGCATCTAATGTATGGTCGGTAATTTCATCACGGAGTCTAATCATAACCTACTCTCCTATTCCAAATGAAACCTCTACTAATCTTTCATGATTTAGTAATGTAACTATTTCATCACCACTTTCAACTTTTCCTACACCAATAATGTAGCTAGAATCAACTTTGCCTTGCATAGATGAGGTGCTCTCTACTTGGTCGTCATCTATATCAAGAACTTCTTTAACCTTATCTACTATACATCCAACCATAGCCTCTTCCATTTTGAGTATAATAATACGAGTAGCATCAGTACTAGGTACTATATCCATATTAAATAATTTGCGTATGTCAATAACAGGAATAATTTCGCCTCTAAGATTCATAACTCCGCGTATTGCAATAGGAGATTTTGGCACACGCATTATACTTTTCATACGTTCGATGATTTGTACGCTTTGGATATCTATGCCAAAATTTTGTTTATCCATTTCAAAAACTACATACTGCTTCATAACTTCCTCCATTCTACCACACTTTGGCGGTTAATTAAACCAATGTATTTATGTCAAGAATTAATGCAACTTCGCCGTTACCTAGTATTGTTGCACCAGCGATCATATGAATATTGTTGAGATATTTGCCAAGAGGTTTAATTACGATTTCTTGTTGCCCAATGAGTGAGTCTACTACAAAACCTACTTGCTTTTCACTTTTTTTAACAATTACAACGATTAAGTCTTCGTTATCAGTTGATGGAAGTTCTAGTATACTATCTAGTCTGACTACAGGAATAACTTGATTTCTAAGAACGATGACTTCTTGATTTTGAACCTGTTTAATTTCGTCATGATGAATATTTTCTATGTTTTGAATATTATTTAATGGAATAGCATATTTTTCGGAACTAATATTAACCATAAGTGCTTGAATAATAGCCAATGTTAGTGGTAGTCGAACTATAAATCTGCTGCCCTTACCAAGTTCTGTAACAATTTCTACGTTTCCGCCAAGAGCTGTAATTTTGCTTTTTACAACGTCTAGCCCAACGCCACGACCAGATAAATCGGTAATTTTCTTTGCCATACTAAAGCTAGGTTTAAATAGAAGTTCTAACACTTCTTGTTCGCTCATAGCTGCAACAACATCAGCTGGTTCTCCTCGTTCAATGCCTTTTGCACGTATTTTTTCAACATCAATTCCACGACCATCGTCTTCTACTTCAATAACTACACTATTTCCATCTTGATAAGCACGTAATTTAATAGTTCCTTTTTCCGGTTTGTCAACTTCTTTACGTTCTTTTGTAGTTTCTAACCCGTGATCTGCTGCGTTTCTAAGTAAGTGAATTAGAGGGTCACCAATTTCATCAATAACCGTTCTATCCAGTTCTGTTTCTTCACCAGACATAACAAGCTCAATATTTTTACCCAATTTACGAGAAATATCTCTAATAAGTCGAGGAAAGCGATTGAATACAGTTTCTACAGGAACCATTCGAACTTTCATAACTGCATCATGGAGGCTAGTAGTAACTCGTTCTAAATATTCTACGGAATCGCTATAATTAGTTTCTGAGTTTGATTGATTATTAGATTCTGCTATGCCTTCTAATTGAGTTTTTACAATAATAAGCTCACTGACAAGATTCATAAGAGTGTCAAGTCTATCGATATTTACACGAACACTTTTGCCTGCAACAGCAGCTTTGTGTGCAGCAGCAGCATCTTCCTTGGTAGCAGCTTTTTTAGGTGCAGCTGGAGGTGGAGGTGGAGCAGCTGGTGCTGGAGTGGGAGCTTCTGGTACATTTTGCTCAGGAACTTCTTCGTCTTGAACAATAGAAGTGTCTTGCTGATCTAATGTAAATTCTTCTATAGTGACTCCTTCAATTTCGGCAACAGCCATGACAATTTCCTGAATACGCTCAGGGGATTCATCTGTTGTAAGTACAAGCATAAATTCTTGATCAAACTTTTCTTCTTCTATTTCTTGGCTAGAAGGATCGCTATGGATAATCTCTCCCATAGTGCCAAGATCTGAATATACAATAAAGGCTCTAGCGGCTTTTAACATACAAGTTTTTGCAATAATGATATTAATTTTGAGTACATTCATACCAGATTCTAAAGCTTGTTTTTTTACTACTTCAACAGAATCAGGTAACTTAAATTGATTGGATTGTGCAGGTGCATTAGTTGCAGAAGATGTAGTAGCAGCAGGTGTATCAGTTGCAGTAGCTGCAGGAGCTCCTCCTTTAAAATCACCCTTAAGTATTGCTTCTAGTTGACCAATTAAATTAGAATAGCTTTCATCACCTTCCGAAGAAGTATTAATAATTTGATCAACATAATTTTCTAAAGCATCAAGACATTGAAACATAATATCTACCAACTCGGTAGTGATATGCAATTTTCCATTTCGTATTTCAGATAAGACATTTTCAACACTATGAGTGAGATGTTGCATCTTAACAAATCCCATGGTTCCAGCCATACCCTTAAGAGTATGAGCTACTCTAAAGATAACATTAACAACTTCTATATCATCAGGTGTTGCTTCTAACAGCAATAAATTTTCATTTAAAGCCTGTAAGTTTTCCTTGGATTCTTCTATAAAAATTTGTAAATATTGTGACATATCCATAATTTTTTACCTCACTAACTTTTTAATTAGATTTGACATTTCGTTTATACTTACAATGTGGTCGTGCAATTTTGCGTCATAGATAGCTCTAGGCATTCCATATACTACAGAACTGGCTTGATCTTGCACAATAATTGTACTTTTATTGGTATTTCTTAAATCTTGTACTCCGTCTAGACCATCCTGGCCCATACCCGTAAGTACAATGCCTATAGAATTGATATTTAATTTTGCAAGTGATGAAAATAACAAATTTACGGATGGTCGGTATCCTTTATAGTGAGCTGCAGTTGTAATTTTTATTGTTGGTATTGCCGCATTAATAATTTGGCACTGATGTCCTCCAGGAGATATATAAACTTCACCTTGTCGCAAGATATCACCATTTACGGCTGTTTTAATTGTAAGTGAGCTGATTTGATTAATTCTATGAGCCATATTAGGAATATATCCTTCGGGCATATGTTGAACAACAACATATGTTAGGGGTAATTCTTTGGGGAGGTTGCTAAATAATTCTTTTAGAGTTTGTGGTCCCCCAGTACTAACTCCTATTACAACTACGTACTTAAATGTATTACCAGATTGTATTATCATTTATACTCACCTTTGGTTTTTTAATATACGCCTCAATTTACTGACAAGAGGTTCTTTGTTTAATAAGGCTGATTCTTGAGTGTCCTGATAATGCAGTAAATTTTTAGCTATATTATTATATGCTATGCTAGCTTGTGCATTTCTATTTATATAATATATAGGTTGGCTTTTTCGTACAGCCTTTACAAGGTTTGTATCATAAGGGATATAACCTTTAAAATGGAGATTTAAATTTAAAAAAGATTTTGAAACAGTATCAATTTTTTTGAATACGCTCATACCCTCATTAGGAGAATCCACTCCATTTAAAATAACATTGTATTTGGCTTCAACAAAAAAATCTTTGGTGAAAGTTTTTAATAAAGCATATGCATCAGTTATCGATGAAGGGTCTGGAGTTACAATTAAACACACTTCATCAGCTATTTCACAAAACTTAATTACTATATCATTAATTCCAGCGCCAGTATCTATTAGAACGACATCTGCAACTTCGGCAAGCGTGCTAAGTTCAATGGCAACTTTTTCAATTTGGAACTTATCTAAGTATAACATTTCTTTCACACCATTTCCACCCGAAATAAAAGAAATTCCGTATGGAGTGTTGGTAATTACTTCTTGTAAACTTAAGTTACCTGCTAGAAGATGCGCTAGATTGTATCTGGGTCTAACACCGAGTATTAAGTCGATATTAGAAAGTCCAAAATCGGCATCTAATATAAGTACTCTTTGCCCAAGCTCTTTTAAAGCTAGGGCAATATTTGCAGTAAAATTACTTTTTCCAACTCCACCTTTTCCGCTAGTAACAGTAAAAATTTTTAGAGTATTGCGTGTAGGAGGTGTTTTGCTATTAACTATATCTCTCAAAGTAGCGGCTTGATCACTCATATTTTATTCTCCCTAATAATAATCTGACATATTTTAGAGTTTCAAATTTTTCAATATCTTCAGGTACGTTTTGTCCTGTGGTGATATATGCTATTTCTGTTTTTGTACATGAAGCAATATTTAATAAATTTCCAATTCCGTCTGTTTCATCTAATTTAGTTATAATTAGAGCAAAACGATCAACTAGATTTTTATAAATTGGAACAATACTTTGAATGTCTTTATATTGAGTGTTCATATTTAAAACTAAGAATACTTGCTTTTCCTCTACCGTTGCTAGTAATTCTTTAAGTTCACCAAGTTGATTAAAATCTTTGTGTGAGCGTCCCGCAGTATCAATAAAAATATAATCCGCATCTTTCCATTTTTGCAAATATTTTGGAATATCAGATGGTTCAAATATAGTTTCAATTTCTACGTTTAATATTTCGGCATAAGTTTTGAGTTGGGCAACAGCAGCAATTCTATATGTGTCAGCAGTAAGTAAAACTACTTTTTTGTTTTCTTCTAACACTTTTATAGCAGTCAGCTTGGCAATGGTTGTTGTTTTGCCAACGCCCGTAGATCCAACAAAAAAGGTAACTCTTGGAATATTGTAATTAAATTTTGGCATAACACTTGTGAGAGTATTATATAATGCACGGCTGATTCCGTCAACAGTGTTTTCACTAACTTGGTCTAAAATATCATCAATTATGGATTCTTCGATTCCTTCTTCTAGCATAGATTGTTTTAAAATTTTTTCGAAAGGAATTTTTTCTTCTGAAATAATAGTATCTTCTATATTTTTAGTAGGCTGCATAGATAACTGAATATTATCAACTTTGATTTTGGGCTCTGGAAAGGGAGATTTAAGATTATCTAACTGCTTAATAAAATCAGCGCCTTCTTCGATTGCCTCATCTTGGATATCAGAAGTTGTTGGTCGCGAAAAATTAAAAGTGTTGGATTCATCAAGGGCAATTGTTATACTCCAATCGCCTTTTTTGAATAAACCCAATAGCCCTGTTTTTCTTTCTTCAGAGCTATTTACAATAATTGCATTATCACCGTATTCTTTCATTATTTCATTTTTAACTGATTCTTCGTCTTTGCCAGTAATTTTTAAAATTCTCATTTAAGCACTCACCATTCCTATAGATTGAATTTCAACATTTGGAGCGATTTCATTATATGAAATTACTATTAGATCCGATATATATTGATTAGTCAGTTGTTTAAAATATATTCTAACTATAGGAGAGGTTAAAATAATAGGCGATAATCCAATAGAAGTTAATTTGCCAACTTCTTTTTTTAGATTATTAATTATCTTCTGTAATACAGCTGGATCAAGTGCTACGTAAGAGCCTTGCTCTGTATGCTGGACTGCTCCCATAATCATTTGTTCTATGGCGGGGTCAAGCGTAATAACTTGGTTAGTGGACCCTACAAAAACTTTTTTAGAAATAGCTCTTGCAAGCCCTTGTCTTACATATTCTGTCAGTACATCGGTGTCTCTAATGGAACCTGCATAATCTGCCAAAATTTCACAGATAGTAGGAAGGTCTCGAATAGAAACACTTTCGCTCAATAGATTTGCCAAAACTTTTTGAATGTCTCCAAGAGTGAGAAGTTTTGGAGTCAAATCCGATAAAAGCGCTTCGTGCTGTTCTTTTATATTATCAAGCAATGCTTTTGTATCTTGGCGTGATAAGAGTTCTGCAATATTATCTCGAATAACTTCTGTTAGATGTGTTGCGATAATAGAAGGACCATCAACAACGGTATAACCACGAATTTCTGCTTTTTCGCGCTGAGATTCATTAATCCATAGAGCGGGTAGTCCAAAGGCAGGTTCGATAGTCTTAATTCCTTCTATTTCCTCTTCTACATATCCAGGATCCATTGCCATGTAGTGATCAAACATAATTTCACTTCTAGCAACTTCGATTCCCTTAATTTTTATACTATATACGTTCGGAGGAAGCTGAATGTTATCTCTTATGCGAATAATAGGAACCACTGTTCCAAGCTCAAGAGCAATCTGTCGTCTAATCATAATAACCCTATCAAATAAGTCTCCGCCTTGAGCTGAATCTGCAAGCGGAATGATACCATATCCAAACTCAAGCTCGATTGGATCAACCTGAAGTAATCCAAGAACATTTTCTGGTTTTCTAATTTCAGACGCTTCGATATCTTCTTGTTCGATTTCTTTTTCAACTTCTTTAACTTGTTGAAGAGTACTTAGTCGGCGACCTAATACAATCCATAAAATTCCAATAGGCACTGTAAAGACAGGTCCGATAGGAGTTCCAAGACCTAGGGCAATAATAGCAAACGCTGCTAAATATAGAACAAGCGGCGAATATGCAAATTGTCCAAATAACGCGTGGCTGATATTAGAGTCTTGGTCGGTTTTAGTAACCAAAAGACCTGTTGCGGTAGAAATAAAAAGTGAAGGGATAGCACTTACCAAACCGTCTCCAATTGTTAGGATAGTGTATGTATTAAGTGCTTCTGCAACTTCCATATCCAGGTTTACAATTCCTATTATTAATCCAGCAATGATATTTATAAATGAGATTAAAATACCAGCCAAGGCATCATTTTGAACAAACTTAGATGCACCATCCATGGCTCCAAAAAAGCTGGCTTCGTCTTGAATTTTTTTTCGTCGTAGCTTTGCCATATCTTCATCGATATACCCAGAGTTAAGATCGGCATCAATTGCCATTTGCTTACCTGGCATAGCGTCTAGTGTAAATCTCGCAGCAACCTCGGCAACACGTCCCGAACCTTTGGTGATAACCATAAAGTTTACAATAGAAATAATTATAAAAATGATAACTCCAATTACTATATTACCATCAGAAACATAAACTCCAAATGCCTCTATGACAGGGCCGGCATAAGCTTCTACAAGAATAAGTCGAGTGGATGCAATATTCAGACCAAGTCTAAAGATCGTTGTTACAAGTAACATCGTTGGAAATAGAGATAAATCCAAAGATTCTTTGGAGAATAACGCACTAAGCAAGATCATTGCTGTTAACGAAATGTTGATTATCAGCAAGACACTAAGCAGTTGTTCCGGTAACGGGATTAAAATGAGTGCCAATATTAGTAGGACAAAAATACCTAAAATTGCATCTCCTGATCGTATCATTACTCTTGTGTACCTCCTTATAGTCTATTTTCTAGTCGATAAACGAAGGCTAATACTTCGGCAACGGCTTCATACAATTCTTGAGGTATGGCGCTTCCTATATCGACTGTATAATAAAGTGCGCGTGCAAGAGGTTTGTTTTCAACTATTTGAACATTTGAAATAGCCGCAATTTCCTTAATTCTCTGAGCCATATTGTCGGTACCCTTGGCCACTACAACAGGGGCAATGCCCTTAACTCTATCATAATAAATGGCAACAGCGAAATGTGTTGGATTTGTTATAATAACGTCTGCCTCAGGTACAGTTTTCATCATACGGCTAATAGACATTTCACGCATTTTTTGTCTAATCTTACTTTTGACAGCAGGGTCACCTTCAGACTGCTTAAATTCTTCTTTAACATCATGTTTTGTCATTTTAATACTATCTTCAAACTTATATTTTTGCCATCTATAATCTCCATACGCAAGAACTAAAAAGGCAAGCCCAACGTTTGTTCCAATTTGTCGAATAACATCCGCAACATAGATTGCAATGTTTTGTATAGTTAGGTCATAGAATCCTAAAAAAGACGGAATCTGTGAGATTATGGTGTTATAAAATACAGTTCCTAGAATAATTACCTTAAAAAGGTTTTTTAAAAGCTCAATTAATGAATCACGAATTCCAAAGATTTTTTTAAAACCATTCACAGGATTAAATTTATTGAGCTTAGGTTTTAGAGGCTCTAAAGTAACTTTAAATCCCACTTGCCAATAGCTAGCCAGAAAAGCTACCAAAAATAACACAATAAATAAGATACCATTGATTAAAATTATATTTATTAAAGAATCGCGAATAATATGCAGGAAATGCTGCTTATTAAATTCAACAACAATAGTTCTCATTTGAGCCATAATATTTTTGAAAACGTTAGAACATTGACTTACGTAATAAGGAGCTAAAATTCTCATAATTATAAAAAAAGCAAGTAAAATCAGTGCTGTATTAAGTTCGGCACTTTTTACAACCTGTCCTTTTTTACGAACATCTGAACGTTTTTTGCTTGTTGCTGTTTCTGTTCTACCTTCTTGTTCTGCTCTTGCAAAAAATTGCAAATTTAATTTATGATCCATTCGTCAGCCCCTCTAGCAAGTCGAAGTAAGTGTTTTTCATGTTGTCGATAATTATGTTTCCATATTCTGGTATATAATTTACTATAGTGATTAGTAAAAAAATCAAAATTAGCAATTTGAGAGGCAACCCTATAACAAACATGTTCATTTGAGGTACGGTACGAGCAAGGATACCAAGTCCTACATCAATAAGCAAAATAGTTCCGAGAATAGGAGTTGCAAGTTTAAATCCAAGCTCAAAAAATATAGCGACGGCATCTAAAATAGTTATGCTAATGGAAGGATTAAAAAATTGTGTTCCGAGTGGAATATATTCAAACGTTTTGATAAGGGCAGAAATAAAATAGTGGTATCCACCCGATAATACAAAAATAGTAGAAAAACCAAGAGTTAAAAATCTACCCAAAACTGGAATTTGAGCCCCCAAGGCAGGGTCATAAAACTGGCTCATAGATAAGCCTCCCTGATTAGACCAAAGCTGCCCCGTAAAATTAAGAACTTGAAAGAAGATCAAAACTCCAAATCCTAACACCATTCCAACTAGCATTTCTTTAATAACCAAAATAGAGTAGCCAAGCCAAGTGTTTGCATAAGAAATTGTCCCCTGAGGTATCGTGAAAAACACTATCATAGTTAAGATGATAGCAAGCATAGCAACAACAGTTGCAGGAACTTTAGTCTCTAATATTATTGGAAATAAAGATAGTACAGCCACAATTCGAACAAATATTAATAACCAAACATCAGTATATGCGTATAAATCTAATATGTTCTCCATAATTCAACCTACACAATAAAATCTGAAAATTTTGAAATAATATCGGTAACAAATTGACTAAGCATAGTCAACATCCAAGGGCCAAAGAAAATAATCGCAGCAAAAACTGCTAGAATTTTTGGAATAAAAGCAAGCGTTTGCTCTTGGATTGACGTAACTGTTTGAAAAATACTAACTATTAGCCCCACGCTTAGGGCAACTAATAGTATAGGTGAAGCCACTTTAATTAGCAGCATTATAGTTTCTCGCATAACGTCTATTATTTGCCCTTCCATATATTCTCCTTTACAAATTAAATGTTTCTACCAATTCTCCAATAATTAGATGCCAGCCGTCAACGATGATAAATATTAATATTTTAAAAGGTAATGAAATCATAGCGGGAGGTAACATCATCATCCCCATTGCCATGAGTACAGATGCGACAACCATGTCTATTATAATAAACGGTAAATACATTAGGAAGCCGATAACAAAACCAGCTCGTATTTCGCTTATAATAAACGCGGGAACGACTATGTGATACGGAAGCTGAGCAAGGATATTAGTCTCATCAACTATTGCAGGTTGATTAGATAAATCCATAAAAAGCTTTATGTCTTCATCGCGTGTTTGCATTACCATGAACTCTTTTATAGGTGCCGCGGCTTGTTCTAAAAATTCCATTTGAGATATTTGACCTTCAGAATAGGGGACAATAGCCTCTGTGTTAATTGTAGAAACAACTGGACTCATAACAAAAAATGTTAAAAATAAAGCAAGTCCTATTACAACTTGATTTGGAGGCATTTGCTGAGTTCCCATAGCTGTTTTTAAAAAATAAAGTGTAATAATTATTCTAGTAAATGAAGTGCTTACTAACAAAAGAGTAGGGATTAGTCCCAAAAATGTTATAAAAAAAACTAATTGCAGACTAGTTCCGAACTCTGGAGACTGTGTTATTGAGTTTAATGCGTCAAGTGAAAATACCCTAGTTGGCACAAGTAAGAAGCATAAAAACAATACTAATTTACCCATCTTTTTTACACTCCTTTTGCCATTTTATCTTCGATTTATCAAAAACTTTACTAAATGCTAAATTGTCTTCGAAACTAAGGCCTTCTCTACCAAGCTGGCCCCCATAAGCCATACCTTCTTTGCCCCCACAAAATAAATGAAATTCATTTCCTACTCTTATAATATATACATATTGATTGAAATTAAGAGGTAATACCTCCATTAGTTGCATGTTTGAATTTTTGTGTGAAACTTTATGTTTGGTAAAATACAATACAACTAACAAAAGTACTACGAAGCTAACTAGTAGAAAAATGATTTCAGCATATTGCATTAGCCTAAAACTTTTTTTACAGCTTCCAAGATGCGATCGGCTTGAAATGGTTTGACAATAAAGTCTTTAGCGCCTGCTTGGATTGCTTCTATAACCATTGCTTGCTGACCCATTGCAGAACACATAATAACCTTTGCGCCTGCATCTGCTGCTTTAATAGCTTTAACGGCCTGAATACCATCCATCTCTGGCATGGTAATATCCATAAGAACGAGATCTGGTTTAAGTTCTTTATATTTCGCTACTGCAATTTGCCCGTTTTCAGCTTCTCCGGCAACCTCATAACCATTCTTAGTTATAATATCTTTAATCATCATTCTCATAAACGCTGCGTCATCAACTATCAAAATTGTTTGTGCCATAAATTAATCTTCCTTTCTATTCTCTATCTCGTATTAGTTATATTCTATTTTCAGGTTTAATGATACTCTTAATTCTAACTCCAAAGTTTTCATCAATTACAACAACTTCTCCGCTGGCGATAAATTTACCATTAACTAAAATGTCAATAGGTTCGCCAACAAGTTTATCTAATTCTATAATGCTTCCTTCTGAAAAGTCTAGTATTTCTCTGATTTTTTTCTTAGTACGCCCCAGTTCAACTGATACTTCAAGCGCAACATCTAGCAATATATCAATATTTTCTGCCCCAGTTGGTACTACAATTTGATTAAAATTTTGAAATTGTGGTGTGGCTATCTGCATATCTGGCTGGAATACTACGCTGCTTGGAGGCATTCCGGGAAGATATTGCTGCTGCGGCGGATAGGGCATCTGCTGCGGCGGATAGGGCATCTGCTGCGGCGGATAGGGCATCTGCTGCGGCGGATAGGGCATCTGCTGTGGCGGATACGGCATCTGCTGCTGTGGCGGCGGATACGGTGGTTGCTGCTGTAAGTTTTGTTGTTGAGGTGCATTGTTAGTTTCTAGTTGAGGTTCCGGTGAAGAAACATCACCCATAGTTGACATAGAGTTCATAAGATTATCCACCAATTCCTTTGCAAAGCTCATAGGCAAAATTTGCATTAGTTCACTGTCTATAATATCATCTAGAATTTGCATTCTAAAAGATACTTTAACTACCATATTTTCACCGGAAATTAGTTGCTCAATTTTGTCTTTTGCAGACTCAAATTGAACGGCGTGTGGTGGTGAAATATCTATTTTTTTATCAAACATCTGAGACATAGATGTAGAAGATGAACCAATCATCTGATTCATTGCCTCTGATATTGCGCTTAAATGAAGCTCGTTTAATTCTTCGCCGTTATCTAACCCCACCCCACCCATCATCAAATCGGCTATAATTCTAACATCCGATTCCTTTAACATCAATAAGTTAGTCCCAGATAGCCCTACTGTATAATCTACAGAAACAGTAACGATATCTGGCGCCACAGAATCTATTAGTTCCTGAGCTGTTAATAATTCAACATGAGGCGTCGTGATCATAACTTTATGATTTAAAAGGGCAAATAATGTGGTGGCAGCAGTACCCATATTTATATTGCCGATTTCGCCTAAAGCATCGATTTCATCTGGAGTAAGTGCGTGCCCAGATGATGATCTTCCCCCATCGCCTGTTGGCTCTTCTACTACACCGCCAAGTAATGCGTTTATTTCTTCTTGGGAAAGTATTCCGTCAGCCATTAATCATCCTCCTTATCTAGTATTTGCTTAATTTGTACAGCTGATTTATTTTTGTGTATACCAGGCACCGCTTTAAATTTTACCACGTTTCCTACATATACGTCTATAAGAGAATCTATCGTTGTATCCAACCTAATGATATCTCCTATTTGAAGTTCAATAAATTCTTTAACAGTAATATGGGTTTGCCCTACTACTGCTTTCATTGGAATATTTGCACGTTTTAATAAATACTCAACATTAGTATTGCGCTCGGCTTTTTTATCGTCAGAACTTTGAAATTGGTACGAGGTATTAAGTTTATCCATAATAGGTTCAACAGTTAGATATGGAATACATAGATTCATAAGACCGTCTACAGCACCAAATTGTATGCTAAAAGTAATAAGAGCAACCATTTCTGTTGGGGCAATCATATTAAGAATTTGCGAATTGGTTTCTACACGACTCATGCGGGGTTTTAGGGATACCATATTTTCCCATGGTTCTCGCATATAGTCAACAAAATGTTCAAGAACTCTAATCAAAATTACCAGCTCTATACTAGTAAATTCCCTCACATGCTCAAGCTCTGTGCCTTCGCCGCCCAAAAGTCTTTCTAGGAAGGCAAAAGCAACGTTGGTTGAAAGCTCCAAAAGCATGTTATTTTTTAGAGGGTAGGGATCAACTATAGCAAGTGCAATCGGATTTGACAATGAGCTAGTGAAATCCGAAAATGTTATTGCTTCAGAACTTACCACCTTAATAGGAACCAATGTTCTCATAAGACCAGATAAATATTGACTGATTAATCTAGCATAGTTTTCACCCATAAGTTCAAGAGTTCTAAGATGTTCTCTAGAAAATTTGGTAGGACGAGCAAAATTATATTCCTTAACAATTCTTTCCTTGTCCTTTTCCTTCATTTCTTCAACGTCTAATTCACCAGTATCAAGCGCCGCAAAGAGGGCGTCTATTTCTTCTTGTGAAAGTAGCTCACTCAAATTACCACCTCCTTTTTAAATAAATACTACTTTCTAATATTATAACACAATTTAAAATTTTAGTACAAGTAAATTATTGAACTAAAAATTCTTGCCAAATGACTCCAAAAATTACATCGGTATCAAACAACTTATTTATAGTATCTTTAATATCGATTGCAACTCGAGAGTGTGCACCAGGTGCGAGTAACATTTCATAGGTGTAGGTGCTGGCTAATGTGAGAATGGCATCTCTAATTCTAATTTCCATCAAAGGAAAAGTGGTAGCATTCAAAATGTCGATGCCATCGCTTTCTGCGTTTAATTCAAATGCAGGGTGAATTCTTAATACATGAACATCGCCGCTTTCGTCCAAAACATTAGCCATAAGAGTAGTAGTTAATGCCACTGTAACTATTTCTTCTGGACGTCTATTTGGATCAACTGGCTCAGGTGGTGCTTGGTTCATAAAAAAGAAAACAGCCGCTACTGCCCCCAAAATGGTAAGTAGTAATACTACTCCCACTACACTGATAATAATGATAACTTTTTTATCCATAGATAATATCTCTCCCCCTAAAAATATAATTTAATCTATAGCATCTTTTGCTATTTTTATTTCTACACGACGATTTTGAGCACGCCCCTCAGGAGTGTCATTAGTCGCGATAGGATAAAACTCACCAAATCCCTCCGCTGAAATTCGCATTGGACTTATTCCTATGTCATTAATTAAATATTTGGCAACAGAAATGGCACGAGATGCAGAAAGTTCCCAGTTGCTAGGAAAAATTAGAGAATTGATTGGAAGGTTATCTGTGTGCCCTTCTGCTCTGGCGATGTAATCATCTTCTAAATATTGTTTAATTTCATTGCCGATTTTTCCAAGAACTTCCAATCCGTCTGGTTTGATAACTGCAAGACCAGAGTCAAAAAGCATAAAATCTTCAAACGTAAGTACAACTTCTTCACCATCTTGTTCTACAGTAACTTTATTGTCAAGGCCTTCAGATTTTAGAAATTTATCTAATTCTTCTTTGATATTTTCCATTTCAATAGTAATCTGCTTTATATTTTCGGCAGCTTTTCTATCTTCTTCTTCGGGTACATTTTCAACTCCTCCACCAAGCATCCCGTTGCTATTGAGCAAAACTTCTCCTCCGTCAATAATCCCGGTAGAGCCAGAGTATGAGTTTATAAATGCAGTAAATTTGGCAATATCAAGACTAGACATACTAAATAGTAATACGAAAAAGCATAGCAACAAAGTCATTAAGTCACTAAATGTGGCCATCCACGCGGGTGCTCCAGCTGGAGCTTCTTCTTCTTTCTTCTTCTTTGCCACTTAGCTCACCCCCTCTTACGCTGCGTCTTCTTCAGTACCACGTAAAGATGGCGCTAAGAATGATTTTAATTTTTCTTCGATTACTCGAGGATTTTCTCCGGCTTGAATAGAAAGAAGTCCTTCTATCATCATTTGTCGTGCAACAACTTCGACAGCAGTTTTGCCCTTAAGTTTTTTTACAGAAGGACCCGCAACGAAATTGGCTATAACCGAACCGTATAACGTTGTTATTAAGGCAACGGCCATTGAAGGACCCAGTGTGGACGGGTCACTTAGTTGCGCAAGCATGTTTACCAAACCAATAAGCGTACCGATCATTCCCCAAGCAGGTCCAAGTTCGGCGATGTGTTCCCAAAACCCTTGCTTATCTTTATGACGATCTTCCATAAATGCAAGTTCTGTTTCTAAAATATCTCTTATAAGTTCTGGGTCGGTTCCGTCAACCATAAGCATAATCCCTTTTTGCATAAAAGGGTCTTCCATATCGCGAGCTTTTTCTTCTAAAACCAACAAGCCCTCACGTCGTGCAGCTTGCGCAAGTTCATTAATTTGGGAAATTAAATTCTCGGGTTTAACAGTAATTTCCTTAAAAATAAGTTTAAAAGCAGAAAATCCCGGTCCAAGTTTGTTCATAGGATTGGCAAGCAATAGTGCTGCAACAAGTCCACCAAAAACGATTTGTATTGATGGAATATCTATAAAGTCTGCAATTTTATCAAAACCAATAGCAAGGACCATAAACAATATTCCGAGAAATAACCCTAACGGTGCTCCTTTATCCATTTTCTTTCACCTCATTCGCTAAATCTTTTTTTTATATAAGACTAATCCCTATCTATAATGTATTGGGATTGTCAAATCTCTCTAATAAAAACCAAGATCTTTTATAAGTTATAATCTGATCTATTAAATTTTCAATACTTTCTATTACCACAAATTTTTTTCCATCTCGAATTGTGATAACGGTATCTGGAGTTTCCTCCATAGTTTCAATTAATTCTGCGTTAATAATAAACTTTTTTCCATTTAATCTAGTAACTGTTATCATACATTATTACCTCTTAAGGTTGATGAGTTCCTGTAGCATCTCATCGGAAGTGGTAATAGTTTTGGAACTTGCTTGGTATCCCCTTTGTGTGGTAATCATCTCTGTAAATTCCTTAGATAAGTCAACATTACTCATCTCTAAAGTACCTGTGGCAAATGAACCAGCGGCGCCCACACCATCAAAATCTCCTGAGTTTGCAGTAGACTTAAACACATTATCTGCTACTTTCTCAAGACCAGCCAGGTTGTCGAAGTACGTTACCGCAACTTGGCCTAAAAGCTTTATATCGCCATTGCTATAATAAGCTGTGATCTTTCCGTCTGTACCTACATCAAATCCTTGCATTTCGCCCGCAGCTTTTCCGGCCCCATTAAAGTCTAGTGTTCCCATATTAGGGTCTAAGTTGGTTATTGAATCATATTGGGTAAGAAGGCTAAGGTTTACTTCTATAGTTCCTCCGCCAGTTCCTTGGGTACCAACATCTGCTATAATAGGCGCTAGAGTTGCAATAGATGGGTCGTCTGGGTCGCGTACATATGCGTTTCTAAGATTGATCGCCGTGAATTGCATTTCCTCGGTACCGTCTAAGACAATTTCTCCATCGACGTCAAATTTGATAACAGCTGGATTTGGAGTTGGCACTGGTGGTGTTATTAAATATTGATTTCCATCCGTATCTGTTATGGTAGTAAAAGGATTTGGCGGTGTGGTAAGCGTATCAGCAGGAATACCAATTGTCCAAACTGTTTGTCCTTGAGCTGCGTCTAAAGTTGTCGCAGTAAATGTTATAGGCATACTATATTGAGTGCCCAGCGTATCATAAAATTTGATTGCAGAATAAATGGGACTTGCTGTTGTTCCATCCGCATTTATGGAGTCATCAACATTTAAATTTCCTGTAATGTTAACATCTGTAGTAGTCTGAGGATCTGCCGAGTTGTTTTCAGGAGTATTGAGCTTTAAATCTCCAACAGTACCACGCATAATTTCTGTGCCAATTTCATTTGCAGGCCAACCCTGAACTCTCATACCATTTGGAATAACCAGTGTTCCTCTTTCATCTACGCGAAATGCGCCAGATCGAGTATAGTAAGTTCCTGTTGCATCTGAAACTATAAACATAGCGTCGTCTTCGATCATAAGGTCGAATGGATTATCTGTTCTTTGCGCAGAACCAGGTGTCATCAGCATGTCTATACTCGAAACAGATGTTCCAAGACCAATTTGCATAGCATTCATACCGCCCAATCCAGTCATTTCATTTGCTGTAGTAGCAGATTGAGTGGTTTGATAATACACATCCGCAAAGGTAACTCTTTGTGATTTAAATCCAATAGTATTTACGTTGGCAATATTATTACCAATAACATCCATTTTAAGTTGGTGACTCTGAAGTCCAGAAACTCCAGAAAAAAGTGAACGCATCATAACTAATTTCCTCCTCGTCTTTGTATAGCAAACCGATATTGCTTTTGCTATTCTAGTAATGTTTAGATTATTCTATGTCTCTGTAATTGCCTGCCACTACTTAATCGAAGTGATTTGATTGAAGTTTACAAACTGATTATTTACATAAACATACGTATTATCTTTCAAAGTTGAAACATATTCAGCTTTTCCAGAAACTTCGATTGGGTTACCGTTATAATCGTTTGTTGTCGCAGTGACAGTGCGCCCCGTGATGGACGGATTTTCAACAACATTTTTTACTTTCTCAAAGTCAATTTCAAGTTCATAAGTGCCTGTACCAATAACCACAAATGGCTTGCCATCTTTGAGTTTGATTTCCAATACTTCACCTTCTATTAACGATGGTTCTACAATTCCGTCGTCATTCATATGCTCTGATTGCGCTTGAACAGTCTTGCCAAGAGTTTCAAATGCAGTAATTTGAGGTTTTACGTTTTCTGTGTTTAAAACCTGTATAATATCTGCTAATTTAACTTCGTTTTCTCCAATACCAAGAAGAGCATCGTCACCTTGCGTTTTTACATACTCAACTTTGCCAGAGCTATATTCAGTTTTGCCTGTTTCCAAGTTTTTATAAGAATACTCTACAAAGTTGCCAACCATACTAAGAGCTGTTTGTTTATTTGTAGCCAAAGCAACATTCATCATTTGCTCCAAAGCAGTAAATTGCGCCATTTGTGCCATCATTTCGCTATTATCCATAGGCGAGAGCGGATCTTGGTATTGCAGCTGTGTGATAAGCAGGCTCATAAATGCATCTTTGCCTAAATCTTGATCGGGCTCTCTCGTTTCTGGTTTATTTTGAATTATTTCATTGTCTGGAGCAATGTAACTTAAATTATTGACTTCACTCATTATATGCCTCCTGTAACGCAAAAGTTGTCGATTCTACACCTGAATATTTACATTTTGATTATGTCTAATTTGAGTTGGTTCAAGTTGAACTTCATCAGACGCTAATCCCAAATCTTCCTCATCCTCCTCATCATCATCGAAATGCATGCTGAGTAACTCTTGAATACGCCTTTGTGACTTACTCTTTCCTTGCTCCATTTGAGAATGAAAACCTTGATCCCGAACATCAACGCTGAATTCGCTAATAGTAACTCCTTTTTGCTCGAGTGTTTCTTTTAGACTATCAAGTTGATCAAGAACCATCTCTCTGACTTTTTCACTTTCAACCTTAATGTCAGCTTTGAGAATTCCGCTGTTTTCGGTAACAGTAAGAGAGAGTCGTCCAAGGTCACGTGGATCTAAGTCGACCGTAATTTGCGTGCCATCAGTCAGTGTTAGTACCTGAATTTTATCCACGATTTGCGTCGCGATAGGAGTTTGCAGACGCGGCGTTGGCGGAGCATTATTCAAATTGTGTAAATTGGTGGCTTGCGGAGTACTACGTAATTTGGATGCCATAGCCTCAATATTAATATTCATATTCATTAGGTTATTGTGATTAGAACCTTGTTGATTATTATTTGCTGTAGTTTCTGCTGCTGCGCCAACGGCTGTTGCTGTGAGCGTATTTTGAGCAGCAGTAGGAGCAATGGTTGCAGTAGTGTGATTAGTAGTAGAAGTTTGGCTTGTTGTTGCAGTAGTGGCACCTTGCTGAGTAATATTTTGCTCTAACTTGGCTTCCTGGCGAGGAGCCTGAGAGGCGACTTCTTTAGTTACATCAGCGATTGCCTTTTGAGTTATGCTTTTTTCTCCGTTTGCTGTGGCATTTTCTTGAACTGGAGTTTGGTCGACCATCTGCTTATTATTTTTAAAATCTCGCAGAGGAGCCAAATCGTCAGCAGTAGTTAGAACGTCTTCGGTAACAAGCTCATCGGTTTGATTTATGATATGTGAAGCTTGTGTATCGTCTCGCACACGGATATCTTTATGATTAAACATATCTCTAAGTTTTACTATGCCGTCCATTAAATCTTTGTTTGTCATTATGTCACTGAGAGTATGAACTTCGCTGATTAAATCTTCTAAAAGTTCGGGATTGTTGACCATATCTTCGAGAGTGATCTTCAATTTATCCATAACAGCTGTCAGTTGCTCTGGAGTGATTTGCAAGCTTTGAGCGATCATAGCAAACACCTCAACCTCCGTAACTTCAACCTCTTCCTTAGTTTCGGCAACTTCTTCTGTTTCGGTCACATTGCCAGTGTTCTGTGACTCATCTGTTTTCTCAGTGTTATCTGTCTTTTCAGATTTTTGATTATCTTGCGATTTGTCTGTTTGATTAGCAGAATCAGATTTATCTGCCTTATCTGGTTTATCAACTTTTTCTGGAGCGGTTTCATCTTTATCGTTCTTTTTGACGACGTCTTTTTTATCAACTTGTTTATCGTCTTTTTTCTTATTGTATTTGTCGTAAGAGCTTTCGGTCTGCTTATTGGCAGGGTTTTCGACTTTTACACTTGCTAGTGCGTCTTTAAAGTCTAATGTACTTGCAGTTACGATAGACTGTGCTTGTTTTGTGGTAAATGCTCGATATGCAACCTCTGAAATACTAAAGTTTAACATAACTTTCTCCCCTTTTTACATGTGTCGTTAAGGCGATGTAAGCCTTATTGCCTGTGCTGCGTTCTCTGCGCTCATTTCATCTAATATACTAGCTTGTGCCGCACTAGTCATATTTGCAAAGATGTTTCTAATTAAATCCGCGTCAGTTGCAAGTAAAAGTGTAATTGCTTCTGCGGCAGTAGCTGAATCCATCTCTGTAATTGTATTTGCTTGTGCTTTTTGTGCTGCACTTAATTCTACTCCACTGATTAACTGTGCATAAATTTCTTGAGCAATATCTGGTTCCATTTTTTCGTATTGCTCTGTAAAAAGTGCTGGATTAGCCTCTGCTAATTGAAAATTAAAAGCGTCTTTTTCTTCTATAAAAGTATTATATTCATCCTCAAATATTTGAAGACGTTCAATTTGACCTTGCAAATCTGTAATCTGAATATTTTTGTCTGCAAGTTGTTCTTCGTTTGCAAGAACAGTTGCTTTTAGTTGCTCAATTTCAGCAATAAGCTGATTAGCCGACCACCCTTCGTATAAGTCTCCGTCTGGATCTATAAAAAATACTTGGTTTAAATATGGAACATCTTTTAGCTTAGGCGCTAAATAAGCATTGATTGGATCCCAATAGATATAAAAAACAGCGCATAAGATAATAATTGTAAGCAGACGAAAAAATCGAGAAGCTTTTCCTTTTTTCTTTTTTGGATTCTTGGTATTGTTTTTATTATCTTTATTGTCTTTAGATGGAGAAATTTGTGTCGTCACAACGTCACTGGCCACTGTCATCTTCACCCCTTTCTTGCTGAATATACCTATATCCTACTATTTCATCTGTCAATTTTTGTTCCTCAAGCAGCAACTCTTTTTTTAACTCTTCGAGCTGCATCTCCTTAAGATTTTCTAAAATTTTTCGTTCTTTCATAGCGTCTACCAAAGCGAGGCGTTTGACCTCAATTTCAGCATCTGCTTTGACGATTTCAGCTGCTATCTGCTGCATTTGTGTATCTAGTACTCCAATATACCTAGTGTTTAACATCAGTTCTTGTGGAGTAATAGCTCCCCGCAAAGAGTCTTTGATTATTTTGTTTAATTCGTCTTTTTCATCTTCAAGTGATTGTTTTCGTTCAAGTATTCGATTCTTTTTTGCATAGGCATCAGCCAATTCTTTTTGTTTTACTTGTTCGATATTTTCTTTTAATGATAAGATGGACTCTAACCTAAACCTCATTGAACAATGTTCCTCATAATTTCTAAAGTTTGTTCAAGAGGAATATTTTCATCAACTTTTTGAGTGAGAAAGGCATTGATGGCACCCATTTTATCTATCGCCGCATCAATTTCAGGATTAGAACCACGGTTATAGGCACCAACGTTAATCAAATCTTCTACATCGGCATAGACCGCCATATGTCTCTTGATAATGGTAGCCAGCTCGCGATGCTCAGCAGAAATAACATCACCCATAACCCTCGAGATACTTGCAAGTACATCGATGGCTGGATAATGAGCTCTGTGTGCAATCTTGCGGCTAAGCATTATATGTCCGTCTAATATACCTCGAGCGGTATCCGTAACGGGTTCGTTAAAATCGTCTCCATCTACCAATACAGTGTATAAACCAGTGATTCCGCCAATCTCGTTGTTGCCAGTTCTTTCCAATAACTTAGGCATAACTCCAAAAACAGAAGGAGTATATCCGCGAGAAACAGGAGGTTCGCCAATCGAAAGGCCAATTTCACGCTGTGCCATAGAAAATCGAGTAAGTGAATCCATTAAAAACAATACTTGCTTTCCTTGATCTCTAAAATATTCGGCTATGGCAGTTGCGGTCTTCGCGGCCTTTAATCTAATCAGTGCGGGCTGATCGGATGTCGCAACAACAACAATAGACCGAGCAAGACCAGCCTCCTTTAAATCTTTTTCTAAAAATTCTCGAACCTCACGTCCTCGTTCTCCAATTAAAGCAATAACATTGATATCCGAAATAGCGTTACGAGCAATCATCCCCATAAGAGTACTTTTGCCCACGCCGCTACCTGCAAAGATTCCCATACGCTGCCCACTGCCAATGCTAAGCATTCCATCGATGGCTTTAATTCCTAACACCATCTGAGAAGCAATGCGCTTGCGCTTTAGAGGATCTGGCGCATCCTGCTCGATCGGTACCGAAAATTTACAACGATTAGGCGTGCCGTCTAAAGGGTTGGCTCGCCAATCTACAACTTTACCAAGTAAACTTTCGTCGACTTTAATAGTAATTTTTTGTCCATTAGAAATTACAGGACAGCCAGGACCAATGCCAGAGTTATTTCCTAAGGGCATTAGCAAAATATTTTTCTCGCGAAAGCCAACAACTTCTGCAAGCAGCGTGTTACCAGTTTTTGGTACAATCTCGCAAATATCTCCGATATTAGACATAGGTCCAATCGACTCAATTGCGCTTCCCACAACCTTGCTTACTTTGCCTTTATAAATAACTCGGGATTTCTCTAAAATATTATAATACTTATCAAGTGAAATCATGGCTCACCTCACTCAAAAGTCGAAGATCTTTTTTTAGCTCCTCCAAAGAATCAAGAGGATCGTATATGATTTGACCGCGATCTGTAGAAATTTCTATGGTATAATCACTCAACCGAGCATTTCTAACTACTTGCGCGCCTTTGTTAATAGATTCAATTTCTTCAATTTCATCTTCGGTCAATCTATCATAAACTGCCTTAGAAAGTCCAATTTCTATATTGGGGTCAATATCTTCGCCGAAAAGCAACTTATGCACTAAAAAAGCAATCCATTTATTAGAATGAGCAACCTCGTTAGAAACAATGGAGCCTAATAATGATATAAGCAAATCGATAACAGATCCCTCTATACTATCAAGAATTTGTTTTTTTTCGGTTAAAGCTTCAGCTTGGATGTCGTCTGAATTTTGATATGCTTCAAATAATATATCAGCACCCTGTAGCTCTAATTCATCTTCTCTGCGTTTAAGTTGTTTTTCAAACTCGATTTTTTCCTCCTCTATTTGTTTATCGGTAGATTCGTGCATTTGTTGCACTTCCAATTTTGCTGCAGAAATTATGGAATCTGCCTGTTCTTTAGCGTTTTCGAGGAGAAGGCGAGTTTCAGCTTCTAATTTAGTAATACTTTCCATGGTAACAATTGGAGAAGAGTCTTGCAGAAACTGAGTACCAATTTCAACAACGTTTTCTGTTTTCCATTTTCCTTTAATAATATTAGACAATCATCTCATCTCCTGATCCACGAGCAATAACAATTTCTCCTTGTTCTTCTAGTTTACGAATAATACCCACAATGTTTTGCTGTGACTCTTCTATTTCTTTAACACGCTTAGGTCCCATAAACTCGATGTCCTCTTGAATCATGGCAGCAAGACGAGTGGAAACGTTTTTGAATATAATCGATTTAACGGCCTCGTTAGCACCTTTAAGCGATATTGCAAGTTCATGATTATCAATTTCACGCATAAGACGTTGAATGTCTCTGTCGCCAAGAGTAACAATATCTTCGAATACAAACATTTTCTTTTTGATTTCTTCGGCAAGTTCTGGTTGCTCTATTTCGAGAGATTCCATAATATTCTTTTCGGTGGCTCTATCCACTTGGTTAATAATCTGAACGATAGCGTCAAGACCACCAACGTTGGTGTATTCTTCGGTAACAAGAGCCGACAAACGTTTTTCGAATTGTCTTTCAATCTCATTTACAACATCTGGAGATGCCCTATCCATAAGGGCAATTCTCTTTGCAGTATCCACTTGTATTTCGATTGGTAAAGCACTCAAAATAGTTGACGCCTGAGTTGGCTTTAAATAGGATAATATTAGAGCAATGGTTTGTGGATGCTCGTGTTGAATAAAGTTGATAAGCTGGCTAGCGTCTGCTTTGCGAGCAAATTCAAAAGGTCTAACTTGCAAGTTCATTGTAAGTTTATTTATAACTTCGTTTGCTTTGTCGAAACCGAGAGCCTTTTCGAGAAGTTGCTTAGCATAACTGATACCACCCTCTGCGATATAATCTTGAGCCAAACAGATTTCATAAAATTCATTTAAAACGTCCTTTTTCATTTGAGAAGATACAGTTTTAATGCTAGCAATTTCAAGGGTTAGATCTTCGATTTCGTCGTCCTTGAGATATTTGAAAATTTTGGCAGATTTTTCGGGTCCAATAGAAATCAAGAACATAGCAGCTTTTTGTTTTGAGGAAATGCTCTCACCTTTTCGCATTAGATCAATCCCCCCAATCTTCTTCTAGCCAATTGCGGAGTAGTCCCGCAACAGCTTCAGGTTTTTCATCAATAAATTTGTCGATTTTTGCTTTTGTTTCAATAACTTCTTTTAGTTCAATATCTTGCAATGAATCCTCCTCCTCTTCTTCAGGTCCAGCAACAGGTAATAAATCTTCAAACTCAAATTCATCTTCGGTAACAACTTCTTCGACAGGTTTTCTAAATCTAATCATAACTACTACAATAACAGCTCCTAACGCAAGTAATAAAATATAAGGAATAACATCTTCGGTTTGTAGAGTAAATGGCTCTTTATCAATAAATACAGGTTTTTCATAAGCAATAACGGCAACGTTTTCTAAACCAGCACCCATTTTTATTGCATCAATGGTGGCTTGTTCAACAACTAAAATATTAGTTACATCATTTGCTAATTTAAATTCTGCCCAAGTTTGACCATCTGGAAGAGTATCCTCTAATAGAGCTTCGTCGTATACGTTATATTTTGTTAAATTGATAGCAACAGAAGAATTGTTGTAGTCGATAGTTCCAATATTTTTTATTTCATTAGATAGTGTTTTATTGTGTTTATATATAATGTCGGAAGTGCCGCCTTCATAATTGCCAGAAAGTTCATTTCCAGCGACATATTCGGGTACATCTTCTACATTAGGGTCAAGCCCCGGAGCAAAGCCATCTTGAATATTGGTCGCTTCATAATTTTTGCGTCTTTCTTGATCTACAAGTCCAGTTTGTGAATCTGTAATTGGAGTTGTATATTCTTCTTTGGTTTGTTCAAAATAATCAAAATCTAAAATTAAATTAGGACTAATTGCAACTTCATCATAGATTGGACTAAGTAAAGTTGTAAGCTTATTTACTATATCTTTTTCAGCACTACTTTTTAAGCTCTGCTGGTCAGATGCAGTCATTTCACCAAACTCGTCTCCAGAAAACAATACATTGCTATCAGAATCCAAGATGGTAATATTTTCAAGCTTCAAATTATCAACTGCGTTTGAAAGCAACCTAGCTATTCCCTCAATTTGATTATCACTAATTTGTCTATGGAGAGTAAGTACAACACTTGCTGAACTTTCCATTTGGGATGCAATAAAGGAATTTTTCTCTTCTGGTACATTAAGCTGTACAGTTGCTTCGGCTATTCCCTCCATACCCATCAATATGTTCTCAAGGTCTACTTGCTTTAAATAAATAAGCTTAGTTCTTTTTTCAGCTTCCGTGGTTGACATGGAATTTGTAATTGCATCATAAAAAGTGTAGTCTCCTCGAGGAACATTTTCACGAGTAAGAATTATTTTAGCGGTGTTTAAATCTTCTTCATTAACTTGTATGGTCCTTCCGTCAATTAATTCGTAAGTAATATTATTGGCACCTAAGACTTCGTCAATTTGGCTAATTGCTTCCATATCAAGGTTTTGATACAAAATTGCAGTTTGGGGGCTAGAGAAAAAGAACACTGCAGCAATTATTGCAACAATTATCGCACCCGCACCAACACCGATTTGAATTTTTTGTCTTGAGGGTAAATTAGTCCATCTTTCAGTCAAGTTATTAGATACCTGAGTAATAGTTTCTCTCACTTGAATACACCTCTCATGTATTTATTTTATACTGGTATCTTAATAATTTCATTGTATGCCGTCATAATTTTATTTTGTACTTTCATCGTAAAAGAAAGCATAGTTGACGATTTTTCTTGTGCAATCATAAGGTCATGAATATTTTCGCTTTGCCCTGTAATAAAATCATAGGTTAGGTTGGTACTCACATTCTCTGCCTCTTGAGTTGCCTTCAAAAGATCGGTCGCTGCATTAAGAGATAATCTAAAAGAAGTATCATCTATTGCAGTAGTTTTGTTTGGTTCTCGGATTTCTTTCGGAGTATATCCCAGCATATTGACACGTCCAATTGCCATTGTTTCATCTCCTTTCGTCTAGTGTTTATCTACCAAGATCTAGTGCTTTAGTGTTCATTGATTTGAGATTGTTGAAAGCAGTAACATTTGCTTCGTATGATCTGCTAGCAGAAATCATGTTAACCATTTCGGTTACAACATCAACATTTGGCATTTCCACATACCCTTCTTCGTTGGCGTCAGGATGCGTCGGGTCAAAAATTAGTGGAAATGGAGTATCATCTTCAACAATTCCAGAAACCTGTACTCCACTAGTATGATACATATTCAGATTTCTATTCAAGATATTATGGAAGTTGTCTGGTAATTTATTTGCAGCATCGCGCATTGGAATGCTTTCAAATAGAACTGTTCGGCGCTGATAGGGGCCCCCGTCCGGGGTGCGAGTAGAATTAATGTTCGCTAGATTTTGAGTAATAACATCTAGCCTAAAACGCTGAGCAGTAAGACCTGTTGCAGCGATGTCCATTCCTGAAAAAAAAGACATAATCGAATCATCCTTTCATGAGCTTATTGAAGTTGCTGAAAAATATTTTGATAACGTTGCACTTGTGAAGTAGCACGTTGAATGAGCGTATTATAGCGGAGTGTTTCTTGGCTAAGTTGACTCATCTCCTTATCAATATCGATATTATTTCCATCTAAACGAGTTCTAGCGCCGGCATTGTCATAATAAACGCGAGGTTGAATACGGTTAAGGTCAATATTTTTTCTGCCATGCATCTGCAACTCGCGTGCTAATATACTTCCAAATTCAACATCAGTGCGCTTATAACCAACAGTGTCTATGTTGGCAATATTATTTGTGAGATGTTGATATCTAAGCATAGACGCATCGAGCGCTTTTTTTGTTATGTCGATATTCTCAAACATAATAATCTTTCCTCCTTTCTTTCTAGCTAGTGTTGTAAAATTTATAAGACTAAAATTTACATTTACACTTACTACCAGTATTTGCCTTAGAGCTAAGTTTATACGTTTTATTAAAATAAAGCAACTACTTCTGCAGAATTTTAATAAAACAGTCCAGATGAAAATAATACATTTTTTACTAGTATTCTCACATGCTGAATAAATATAGCATCATATAGGCTAATGCCAAAAATTACCAACAAGGCTTTTAGATAAAAATCGATAAAATGCTTAAATATGATGTCTGTTTTGAGAATACTATATGAGATTCCTTTATAAAAAATTTCCACTAAAACACCAATTATAGCCACGCTAGAAAAACCAGATATCATCAAGGTGGCTAAAATTCCTTGAATTCCGTACAAAATTACTAAACAAGTAAAGGTAAAAGAATATGAAAATATCATATAAAAAAGACTAACTACAGCAATGGGCAATAGATTTTTGTTCATAGTGCCAATAAAAATTAATATAGCTGGTATCAAATATGTAATAATAGCTTGTCGAAAAATTTCAAGACCAGGTATAATTTGAAAGTTTCCTTCAAAAAAACTGTTCACAGTATATAAAAGTGAGCTATTATCCTTCACAACAATAGCATATAGAGTGCCGCAAAAACTGCTAATCAAAATAAATAATAAAAAATATTTTCGGCTATTAATAAATTCACTCATGGCTAATCCTTCTTTCTTTCTTTTTTATTTATAATAAATATGAAACAAGCCATACTAAATAGAACAAAAACTATTTTGAAGGAGAGTTGTTATGTGGATAATTTTGGTAATTGTAACGTTATTCTGCTACTTAAAATATCGGGATAATATTTTTAGAGTTTTGCTATTATGTAGTATATTGACCTTAGTTTCAGCTAGTTTTATAGAATCAATACATCTACAGGTTGCGCTATTTTTAGTATATTGTCTAGCGGGATTAATATTTTTAATTTTGTTGAAGCAACCGATTTTTAATGTCAAGAGAAAGTATAATCTACAAAATGCTGTAGGAAAAATAGCTATTGTATCAGAACCGCTCGATGCCGAAAAAGAAGGTGCTGTAAAATTTAATGGAGATGTGTGGCATGCCAAAACAACCTCTAGATTTGAATTAAAAAAAGGTGACCCAGTAAGGATCACCAAAATAGAGGGATTAGTTTTTTATGTCGAAGGCAAAATATTAAATCGTTAATTAGTATTATTGTAATTTGTGGACAAAATCTCGAACACGATCAACGCCTTTTTTTATGCTATCTAAATCTATGGCATAAGAAAATCGAACGCAAGTAGGCGCAGCAAAGTCGGCACAAGGAACCAGCGCAACGGCTTCTTCGTCCAAAAGCAATTTTGCAAATGTGGCCGCAGAGTCAATTTTTATGCCGTTATAAGATTTGCCGTATAGATCAGAAATATCAACGAAGCAATAGAATGCGCCATGAGGTTTGACTACTTTAAAGCCCTTTATTTCTGTGAGAGCACCATATAAAAAATCACGCCTTTTGGCAAATTCTATCTGCATCTCATCTACAAATTGGCGTCCTTCGGATAGTGCAGCGAGGGCGGCCATTTGCGCAATGGAGTTTGGATTAGATGTAGAATGAGATTGGATATTTGCCACGGTGCTAGCTATTGTTTGTGGTGCAGCTAAGAACCCGATTCTCCAGCCGGTCATGGCAAAGCCTTTAGATAGCCCGTTAATTGTAATGGTGTGATTATAAATTTCATCCGAAAGTCCCGCAACGCAAACGTGTTCAATTCCATCATATACGAGGTATTCATAAATTTCGTCAGAGATAATCCACAAATCATTTTCAACGGCAACGTCGGCTAAGGCTTGTAGTTCATCTTTTGTATATACAACACCCGTTGGGTTAGAAGGCGAATTCAAAACTATGGCACATGTTTTATCGGTAATTGCAGCTCGAAATTCATCCGGAGTAATCTTGAAGTCGTTTGCGGCTTGTGTGGCAACAGCGACAGGAACACCGCCAACTATTTTGATCATCTCTGGGTAACTAAGCCAATACGGTGCCGGCAAAATAACCTCATCCATATAGCTAATGATTGCTGTAAAAGCATTCATAAGAGAGTGCTTTGCCCCATTGCTAACTACAATTTGGCTAGGTTCATAGTGAACGCCATTTTCTTGTGCAAACTTTTTGGCAACAGCCGCTTTTAGAGGCGCGATTCCAGAGGCAGGAGTATATCTGGTAAAGCCGTTATCGATAGCAGTTTTGGCGGCTTCGGCTATATGCAAAGGGGTGTCGAAATCGGGTTCGCCCGCACCAAAGCCAACAACGTCTATGCCGCTCTCTTTTAATTCTTTTGCTTTTGCAGTGATGGCCAAAGTTGAAGATGGTGCTATATTGCGTGCTAGGTTTGATATTTTCATTATGATTCTCCTCGTTTAATTATTTTGTAATCATTATATACGGCTCATTAAAAATGTGCAATACTTAAATTTAAAAATTGCAGAAAAAAAGTAACTTCAAAAATCTGAAGTTACTTGGCATATTCGATCGCTCGTGTTTCTCGTATTATATTTACCTTGATCTGACCAGGATATTCAAGGTCTTTTTCAATTTGTTGAGTAACATCCCGCGCCAAAACCGAAAGTGCCTGATCGTCGACCTGATCGGGAATCACCACAATTCGAATTTCTCTGCCAGCCTGAATTGCAAAAGAAGATTCAACCCCCTCAAAAGAGTTAGCGATTTCTTCTAATTTATTTAGTCGTTTGATATAAGTTTCCAGTGTTTCACGCCTAGCACCAGGGCGAGCTGCAGATATTGTATCTGCCGTTTGCACGATTACAGAAATCATACTGGTAGGCTCCACATCTCCGTGATGCGATTCTACCGCATTAATGACAGTATCGTTTTCTCCATATTTGCGACACAAGTCTACGCCAATTGTAATATGGGACCCCTCTTCTTGCTGTTCATAATCGATAGCTTTTCCAATATCGTGAAGCAATCCCGCACGCTTTGCAAGTCTAACGTCAAATCCCAGCTCAGCGGCAATCAAACCAGATAAAATCGATACCTCTATGGAATGTCGAAGTACATTTTGTCCATAGCTAGTTCGAAATTTCATTTTGCCAAGAAGGCGCATCAGTTCGTGATGAATGCCATGCACTCCTGTTTCAAATGTAGCGGCTTCGCCTTCTTCTAAAATGATAACCTCTATTTCTTTGCGAGCTTTTTCCACCATCTCTTCAATTCTAGTAGGATGAATGCGTCCATCCATAATTAATTTTTCAAGAGCAATTCTAGCGATTTCGCGTCTTATAGGATCAAATCCAGAAAGGACGACTGCCTCTGGAGTATCATCAATAATTAAATTGATGCCAGTTAAGGTTTCCAATGTTCTGATGTTTCGGCCTTCTCGACCAATAATTCTGCCTTTCATCTCATCGTTAGGAAGCGTAACAACCGTCACGGTAGAGTCTACCACATGATCTGCAGCGCATTTTTGAATAGCAAGAGTTAAGATATCTCGTGCTTTTTTTGTAGATTCAAGCTTAGTTTGTGCTTCTATATCTTTGATCAATATAGCAGATTCGCGTCTAATTTCGTTTTCTAAGCTTTTTAGAAGAGTCGCTTTTGCATCGACTGCGCTAATGCCTGCGATTTGTTCTAATTCCTGAGTTTTTTGAAGCTCCAATTTTTCAATTTTTAATTTTGTTTGTTCAATTATCGTTAATTTATTATCAACTTGGCTTTCTTTGTCTTCTAATTGTAAAACTTTTCGATCAATTGTTTCTTCTTTACTCAGTAGCTTAAGTTCTAGCTGCGACAACTCGGCGCGACGCATTTTAGCATCGAGTTCCGCGGCATCTTTTAGTTGAATACAATCTTCTTTGGCAATAAGGAGCATTTCTCGTCGATCAGATTCTCCTTGTTTTATAGCAGCTGCGATAATTTGATCAGCTTGCGCTTTGCCCGCATCAATCGTAGTATTAATGATGCCCAATTGCTTTTCTAAGATATACTTTCGATAAATAAAACCACTGATTATGCCTATAATAAGACCTAAGCCTAGGTTTAATATTGGGATGATGATTTCCACCTCTCTTCCATGTTAAATATAACTAAATACTCAGTAATTGTATAACTTTTCTAAATTTATGTCAACTATGATTTTGTGCTTATAAAAATTGACGAAATAATAAGCGGCAAAAAGTAAAAAAACTCCCCAAAAAGGAGAGTCGCAAAATTAATTTAAGATGGTAAGTTTGACATTAGAAATGACGCCACCAGTGGGCATAGAAATAATGACTTCGTTTAAACCGTCTCGAATAATCGCGGGGTTGGCTATGTCAAAATCCATAAATGTAAATAAGTCTCCGCTCTTGTTTGTATCGTCGAGACTTCTGGTGCCAACATCAACCCCATTGATAGCAACGCTGAGATTTCCTGCAAACCCCTTGCCCTCACGTCCAAAGTTGACCCTTGCTACTGCCGAATTAATCGACCCCGCATCTGCAACATCGACAGTGAATGTGGCTGCCGCACCGCTAGGAACCAGCTCCTCTACTGAGTAATACGATTCCCGAGCAAGTTTGCCATCAAATACAGTGGCGGGTGCTAGCTGAATTTCAAATATTGCCATCTCCTGAGCTCGCATATGCACGTTATCCAAATCCTCAACAGCTTCTTCGAGATAGTAGAGCTTTGCGTTTTCAAGATAGCAATGTTTTTTTGATGCGGAAGCGATATCGGCACCGAAGTCGAAATCGATCTCTACTTGCGAAGGATTTAAGTTGTGAACCGCGAGGTATACTATGTCCCCCGCGCGGGCGGCAGTGGTAAATATTCGGTCCTCAATGAGCTCGTCGACTGCAACAACATCGGCAGGTACATACGACCCCGCAAAGTCCTTCCATATATCCACATACGCTTCGAGATAAGTCATTTCATCTTGTATGCCCTGATTTGGATTATTATTGTTTACGTATCGATATAGATTATTGTCGCGAGTAGGTGCCCAGCTAGCGATGGGATACAAATATGGTACATACATATCGATGACCTCTGGGTATTGCATGAAGCGCATCATATAGCCGTTAAACGCCGTGAGATTTTGAAAGTTGTCAATCTCGGTTGTGAGGCTATTGTAGCTGCCAGCCTCGGTAATCATAAACGGTTTCACATTGTCAGTATTTTCCATATGCCCGATTAACAAATCCATGACGGCTTCAAATCTGCCTGCTAAAAAACCATCAGAGTTGTCCGCACGGCCGTTGACCATCAAGTCAGAGTTTTCGTAAAAATGATGCGAATACCAGTCGAGCGTATCTTTTGTTGCATCCATAAATTCGAGCTGGTATCTGGCCTCTTCAAAATTGTCGTTTTCGAGATACATAAACGCGCTAGATGGGCCGCCAACCAACGTTTCGGGATTAAGCTCGTGCACTGCGTCGGCAACCATATTGTGAAACTCCGCTAAATATTCCCAAGCAACATCGTCGGAGTGTGTATTAAAAAATTGCCATTCGCCAGAAATTGTAGACTCGTTTTTTACCTCCAAATATTTTGGTGCGTAGTCGCCAAACTTATTATTGAATGCTCTCATTAGATGTGCCGCGGTATCGGCAGCTGCGTCGAAATGTTTGTAGGCTGGAGTTGCCGACTGCGTACTCATTTTGGCACCAGGCTCCCATTGCCAAGTGGGCCACCCGTCAAATGTAATAACATAGTCGTTGCCAATGCTTGGGAACAAATCCGCAGCTTTTTTTTGTAATGCCGGAGCCTCTTGGTATGCCGCATATAAGGCATCAACATTGCTATAGCCATCGTCGCCCTCGGTAATGAGTTTGGAAGATTCGAGAGTTTTAAAGTGATACGCACCTCGACCAGGCTCAAATCCCCAATCTTGATATGCCTTCGAAAAAATTTTGTCATCGCTAGAAAGGTTTGCGTTTGTGCTCCCCAACTGAATAGGGCCAGTGTTCACGTGAAGCCTCTTATATGTACTGGGGTCAAATTCTGAGTGCCCATCCAAGCTTATGTTGGTTGTAGCGTCAACGTTAATTGCAACATCGGCAATAGGCAGCTCGGCGCCCAATACGCCATAGGCAGAAACATCATACTCTAGCGGTACGCCAGCTTGCTCCCACAGATACACCTGGGTGATTGTGCCATTTCCCTTAAATCGAAGCTTATATCCAGAATAGTCTGTTCCGGCTACTGGTGAGCCAATAGGCAGCTTTGAAACTTCTGCTGTTTTGCCATAGGTAACAGTTTTGCCACCGCCACCCTTCCACGAAATATTGTGGTTATCTAGCAGATGCTCCTTGCCGTTGGGTTCAACGAGATAGAGCTTCATCGAGTTGCCGTTAAGAAAGTCTCCCGTATAATAAAAGTTACCAAAAAATCGCATTATGCTAGCGATATCTGAGGGTAATTCAATATCAGCCGAGCCGTCGACCGCGAGCGCTGTTGCAGGATAATAAAACGTCACGCGTTGTAAATTCTTTTCGCCGTTAACCTTAGAAATGTAGCTAGCAGGATTAATATTTCGAGATGCGAACGCAGAGGTATAGCTTGCAACAACGTCATCGATGAGCTCAAAGCATCTGGAATTTTCTAAAACAGTAGCTGGCAAATCTGCAGCAAAGGCCGAAGAAGATGCGACCATCATTGTCGCGGCAATAAACAAGTATTTAAATTTCTTCATAATAGTTCCTCCCATAAAAAAAAGTGCTGCCCAACATGGGGGTAGCACACAAATTAGATCAATTGTAAAACTATGAAATATCTTTAATTGTGATGTTATCGATAATGTAGGTAGGGGTATCAAGCCCAGGCATAACATTTTCTACTTCGGGTTCTGCCATATAAAAATCGAGTGCAACAAGGCCGGCGGCGGTATCAACTCCGGGCTGCGAATAGCCATCATCTGCCCATTTGCCGGTCTTAACTCCGGGAGTGCCTATAATATCGGCGTCCCAGACAATCTCGCGAGTGCTATTAGGTTCGATGGCAAAGAAAGTCATTCGAGTGTTTCCGTGAATGTCTGTGAGATTGCATCGAATCTGAATCGCCTGATCTAGAGGATTTGTTACAGATGCAACCATCGCCTTGCCAGGGGGAATAGTCCAAATTTGGTTCTGTGGAATGATGCTTAAGTTGTTGATGATATTCCAATCTAAAGAACGATCTGAGAGGGAAATTTTTAATGCTTTAGTGCCATCAATAACTCCGGTGGTTGTGCTAAATTCGGAGTTAAAAGAGCTTCCGGTAATTATCCAACTAGCAGTTTCGCTTTCAAAAGAAACCAATGGAAATTCCATAACGATAGGAGCGGTGCTTTCGGAAGCTTTTGCTGGAGCGGTTGTCATAATAGCAGAGCAAATCATTACGGCGGCAACTGCAGTAGCAAAAAGTTTTTTCATGGTAGAGACCTCCTAAAATTTTATTGTGTACTTCTTGTATATATATATTCGCTGCCATAACAGAATTTATAGCAGTAGTATAAGCCATTATCATGGCAAATGCAATGACAAAAAATCTTGGCGCAACGCAGATAAATTTATTGCGGGGTCAATTTAAAGTCCCATTTGAAATCATTTAATAGATCAACATTGCCTTCTGGCATTACAAAATCAAAATTAAGTCCAGCAAGAACTCCTATAGGATTTGCGTCAACGAAAGTTTGTGAGTTGGTAGGCGTTAAAATTTTGATCCCCTTAGGGCTAGATAGAGAAATATCTAAATTAGTGGTACCCGCATTACCCAACAAAGCATACGTCTTAAACATCTGAACGTGCATAGTAACTGTATCTCCAGCCGCAACCATTAGCGTGCCATCTGCCGCCGTCGCAAGGTTTTTGCCATCCTTTTTTAATTGTACAGTCATCGAATTTGGAAATGCAGGTGGAGTTCCGCCAACCAAAGTTTTGCCCAATAATGCTTCGTAGTGAGTTTTTGGCAGCGGCATAAAAGCTGCAGCAGTTTCGGTCTTGCCAGGCTTAATGTTGGTGATGGCAAAACTGGCACCAGAAGGCACAACTCCCTTTTCTACATGAATGTTATCGATAATAAACGCCATAGAAGATTGCCCCTCCATAATGCTAGGCGTAGGTTCTGCGGCATAGAATCGAATTGCCTTAATTTGGCTAGGGTCTACTCCGACTTGCGCGTATCCGGCATCCCAATCGGCAGATTTTACGCCAGGCTCGCCCCAATAAGTTTTGTCTATTGCGATTTCACGAGTAGAGTTTGCCGGAATTTTGAAAATCGTAAGTCGCGTATTGCCGAGGTTGTCGGTGATGTTTAAACGAATCTCGCTCTCAAAGTTATTTGGATTGGTTACCGAAGCTTTTAGCGTATCGTATTTGGTAAGGCTCCACACTGTTCCTGCAGGTGGATTGATGGTACTAGAAGTAAGCGTATTCCAATCTGCTGCGCGAGAAGCGATATCAATTTTGAGTGCTTTAGTTCCGTCGGCATTGGCAATGACATCTACACTACCTGTTGCTGTTGGACCAGAAGTCCAGAGCACTGCCTCCGCGGCTTCAAATGAAATAGGAGCGAAGGCGATTGCTTTGGCTGGTGCCGCTGGTGCTGCTGCCATAGTAAGTCCAACGTTAGACAATGCAACCACACCTGCTAGTGCAAACATAATAAATTTTTTCATAGATAAATCTCCTTTCAAATTAAACAAAATGTTTGATTATCGAATTGTAATATTATCAATGATATAAACTGGGCTGGTAATGCCAGGCATAGTCTTAAGTTCTGGCTCCGCCATATAGAATGTCATTCCCTTGAGAGCGGACTTGTCGACGCCGTTTAGGTCATATCCATCTGCGCCCCACTTAGAGTTTTTAACACCAGGAGTTCCGAGTTGCTCGGGCCCTATCACAAGTTCTCGAGTACTATTTGCAGGAATCGAGAAGTACACCATTCGGGTATTGTTGGCAGTATCGGAAAAATTGCATCGTAGTTGAATTGCCGCATCGAGCGGGTTTGTAACAGTGGCTACAACAGAAGTGGCGGTGCCCATATTCCAAATTTCTCCAGGAGGGATGATTGCAAGATTATTGCGGACGCCCCAGTTCATAGATCGTTCTGTAATGGTAACCTTAAGTGCTTTTGTGCCGTCAACTGCTCCTTCTGTTACAATTTCATGTATGTTTGATGGGCCAGTCACATTCCATTTTTTTGCAACGCCATCCTCAAAAGATGTTACAGGAAAGTTGCTCCCTTCTATAGGCATTGCAGGTTCCGCAGGTCCCTTTTCTACATAAAGATTATCGATTATCATTGAGGCGGCATTGATTCCCGGTATAAATTTTGGCTCGGGCTCCGGAAAGTGGAATCGCATTTCTTTAATAGCGCTGGTATCGAGCCCCTTGCCAGAATAGCCGTCGGCTTCCCATTTGGCACTTGCAACACCAGTTTCGCCAAAGTATTCTCCGGTAATTGAAATTTCTCGAGTGGAGTTTGCAGGAACGGTAAAGAATACTAATCTGTTATTTCCGGATGTATCGAGAAAGTTAATTCTAATAGACAAATCAAAATTTTCGGGGTTTGTCAGCGTGGCTTTTATTATATCATTTTTTGCCAAATTCCAAGGCGCTCCATCTGCAGGGGCAACCGTAAGAGAAGTAATTTTGCCCCAATCTGTCGTGCGCCCGTTCATAGAAAGTTTCATGGCCTTCGATCCATCGACAACGCCCGCGGTGCTGATAATATCATGGGAAGCGTATTCACCATAAACATTCCACTTTGAAGCTTCACCATCCTCAAACGAAACTTTAGCAAAATTCCCCACCATAACTATAGGAGCGGTTGCAAAAACTGGTGCTGCCGACATAGTGAACATAAGAGAAGTAATTGCGGCGGTAATAAATTTTTTCATATATTAGACCTCCAATTATTTTGCTCGAACATTGTCAATAATGTAAGAAAAGCTTGTGATATCTTTCATAACAGCGGCTTCTGGTTCAGAAACAAAAAATTCAAGCGCTGTAATTTTATTTTTGTTAACCCCTTTTCCAGAGTATCCATCGCCCTTCCAAAGCGCTGCCTGAACCCCAGGAGTTCCTAGTCTTTCGGCATCTATAACGATTTCTTTATTAGTTTTTGGTGGAATAGTAAAATATACCATTCTAGTATTTTTGTCAGCGTCTATAATATTAGCTCGAATCTGAACGAGATAGTCATTGTCGTTGGTAACATGTGCAGTAATCATAGTTGCAGCGCCCATATCCCAAGTTTGACCTGCTGGAATTATATTCAATTTGGTAATTTTGCTCCAGTCAGATTGGCGTTCGGGAACAGTTATTTTAAGCGCATTGGTTCCGTCGACTGCGCCAGTGGCTACGATTTCTTTGATAGGTGCGGCGCCAGTTACGGACCAGTTGCTTTCGCCAGGCTCAAACGATGTAGTAGGGAAAGTTAGTATTGCAGCTGGTTGAACAACTCTGATGTTATCTATAATATACGATGCGCTAGTGACACCTTTCATAACAACAGCTTCGGCTTCAGAAAAATAAAATTCTATACTAGTAATACAAGAAGGATCGATGCCCTTTCCTGCGTAGCCGTCGCCGCTCCAAACATTTTCGGTAACACCAGGAGTTGCCGAGCCAAGCTTAACAGGATCCAAAACTATTTCCGTAGAAGCGCCACCGGCAATTGAAAAATATGCCATTCTGGAGTTGCCCTTTGCGTCTTTAACTGTAGCTCTAAGTTGAATCAGTTCTGTTCCGGGGTTGGTAACGTTGGCTGCAATAGAGGTGCCGACGCCGATGTTCCAAACACTTCCAGCAGATGGCTTTGCAGTGAGTCGAGTTATGTTGTTGGCATCGGTTGCGCGGCTGGTCATATTTACCTGCAAAGCTTTGAGCCCAGCAGTCGAGCCAGATGTAACTACGGCGCTAGTAGCGTTAGGGCCAGTAACTTGCCAATTAACAGCTTCGCCATCTTCGAAAGAAATAGAATTAAAAGATGTTGCAAGTGACGCAGGAGCAGCGGCCATGACAGAGCCAAAGCTTCCTGCTGAGATAATTCCAGCGATTGCTAATGTAATAAATTTTTTCATAATAAATCCTCCTAAATAAATGATTATGTGGCAATAGGTGATGCTGCGGTTACTTTACTCTAATATTATCAATGGTATAAGAAAAATTGTTTATGCCTTCCATAACGGCAACTTCTGGTTCTGCAATAAAAAATTCGAGCGTTGTAATTTTATGCTTATTAATACCCTTTCCGAAATAACCTTCCGTATCATAGAACCACCGCTCGCTGTGAATTCCAGGGGTTCCTAGCTGCTCAGCACCGATAACGATTTCTTTATTAGCGTTTGCTGGAATCGAAAAGTATACCATTCGAGTATTTTTGTCGGCATCGGCAATGTTGGCGCGAAGTTGAAGCGCGTGGTCATTGTCGTTGGTAACAGATAAAGTAATCATGGTTCTGTCCCCCATATCCCAAACTTGGCCTTCTGGAATTATATGCAATTTGGTAACTTTTTCCCAGTCTGATTGGCGTTCGGGAATAGTTACTTTTAGCGCGCTAGTTCCGTCGATGATACCAGCAAACACATTTGTTGGCGCCTCGGTTACTACAAACTGCGTGATAGGCGCTGCGCCAGTTACATGCCAGTTTGATTCCGAAGCTTCAAATGATGTAGTAGGAAAAGTAGAAACTGCTGGAGGTTGAACGAGTCTTATGTTATCTATAATATACGACGCATCAGTGAGATTTTTCATCGCGCTAGTTTCAGGAAAATAAAATTTGAGGCTGCGGATAGAACTAGTATCGATGCCGTTGCCCCAAACAGTTTTGGCAGTGCCTGGGTTTGCGGGGTCCAAAACTATATCCATAGAAGTGCCAGCAGGTATTGAAAAGTCTGTCATTGCGGAGTTGGTCCTTAGGTCTACAATTTCGGCCCTAAGCTGAATCAATTCTGTTCCGGGATTGGTAACAGTTGCGGCAATAGATGTGTTGATGCCTAACTGCCAAACGAATTTGTTAGCAGGTGTTACAACGAGCTTAGCATTGCTATCGGTTGAGTGGTGAGGCATATTTACTTGCAAAGCCTGAATACCATCTGTGGCCCCTTGTGTAACTATTGTACTATTAGATCCTTGCCAATTCATAACTTCTCCAAGTTCAAAAGAGATAGGAGCTAAAGGTGCTCGATCGAATGCTGGAATACCGAAGGCGCCAACGGTAACGCAATTTCCAACAGAGATAATTCCGGCGATTGCTAAAGTAATAAATTTCTTCATGATAAACCTCCTAGATAATAATTAATGTAGTAATAGTAGTTGTAAAAAGAGTTATATGCGAGACTCTTGGTGTAATAAAAATAAATTTATTGTACAGCAACTGTAGTTTTTGGCAATATTTTCCTCTTTGATAAATCATCATGCAAGCGGAGTAACAGATGCTGGTTTGAGAGCGATGTTATCTTTGTAGTGAGCTTAGCGTTATCAGAGATATTGGCTGAGTGGCGAGGTATATTTACTTGTAAAGTCTGAACACTTCCGGTGGCATCTTCCGCCATTATTGAGCTATTAGATTTTGTAATCTCCCAGTTCGTAACTTCGCTACATGTAACAGAGATAGGAGCCAAAGGTGGTGGATTTGATGATGCAACACCGAAAATACTAATAGTGAAAAAGTTTATAATAGAGATAGATACTATGATTGTTAAATTAATAAATTTCTTCACGATGTAATCCTCCTAGCTGATTATTTCATATAAACGTAACAATAGGAGCTGCATAAAGAAGTTATACGCAAGGCTCCTGTTGTAATAATGTAATTCAGAAAATTTATTGCGCAGGTGCAGCGACAGGAGCTGGCTTAAGAGTGATGTTGTCGATTATATAAACTGGAGACGCGACACCAGGCATAACTTTTTCGAGCTCTGGTTCGGCAACATAAAAACTCATGGCTTTGATAGCAGTTTCGTCGATGCCTTTTTGGCCATATCCATCAGTTTTCCAAGATCCGTTAGCGACGCCAGGCTCACCGAAAGTTTCAGCCGTATACATAATTTCGCGAGTACTATTGGCAGGAACTAGGAAAAATGCCATCCTGGTATTGCCAACATTATCAGAGATATTCCATCTAATTTGAAGACCTTGATCGGACGGATTAGTAACAGATGCGGCAACAACCTGGCCCTCTGGTACGCTCCAAATGGTCCCAGCTGCTGGATTTACATTAAGCTTAGTGAGAATGCTCCAGTCGGTTTGGCGAGTGGTCGCCGTAACTTTAAGCGCCTGAGTTCCATCTACAACGCCAGCGTTAGTGACAACTTCAGATTGAGCAGCAGGGCCTTCAACAGACCATCCGTCAGCAGTTTCGAAAGACATAGTAGGAAGTGGAACGGTAACAGTTGGAGCGGCAGGTGCGGCAGCCATGACAGAGCCGAAGCTTCCGATAGAGATAATTCCCGCAATTGCGAATGTAACAAATTTTTTCATAATATTATCCTCCTCGATAAATAATTATTGCGCAGGCACAGCGACAGGAGCTGGCTTAAGAGTGATGTTATCGATGATATAAGATGGAGATGTAACTCCAGGCATAACTTTTACTGAATCAGGTTCAGCAACATAGAAGTTCATAGCCTTAATGCAAGACTCGTCGATGCCCTTCTGTGCATACCCATCAGTTTTCCAAGATGCACCAGTAAGACCAGGCTCACTAAATAGAACGGAATCATACATAATTTCGCGAGTACTATTTGGAGGAACTAGGAAATATGCCATCCTGGTATTGCCAACATTATCAGAGATATTCCATCTAATTTGAAGACCTTGATCGGACGGATTAGTAACAGATGCGGCAATAACCTGGCCCTCTGGTACGCTCCAAACGGTCCCAGCTGCTGGATTTACATTAAGCTTAGTGAGAATGCTCCAGTCGGTTTGGCGAGTGGTCGCCGTAACTTTAAGCGCCTGAGTTCCATCTACAACGCCAGCGTTAGTGACAATTTCAGATTGAGCAGCAGGGCCTTCAACAGCCCATCCGTCAGCAGTTTCGAAAGACATAGTAGGAAGTGGAACGGCAACAGTTGGAGCGGCAGGTGCGGCAGCCATGACAGAGCCGAAGCTTCCGATAGAGATAATTCCCGCAATTGCGAATGTAACAAATTTTTTCATAATATTATCCTCCTCGATGAATAATTATTGTGCAGGCACAGCGACAGGCGCTGGCTTAAGAGTGATGTTATCGATGATATAAGATGGAGATGTAACTCCAGGCATAACTTTTACTGAATCAGGCTCTGCAATATAGAAGTTCATAGCCTTAATGCAAGACTCGTCGATGCCCTTCTGTGCATACCCATCAGTTTTCCAAGATGCACCAGTAAGACCAGGCTCACTAAATAGAACGGAATCATACATAATTTCGCGAGTACTATTTGGAGGAACTAGGAAATATGCCATCCTGGTATTGCCAACATTATCAGAGATATTCCATCTAATTTGAAGACCTTGATCGGACGGATTAGTAACAGATGCGGCAATAACCTGGCCCTCTGGTACGCTCCAAACGGTCCCAGCTGCTGGATTTACATGAAGCTTAGTGAGAATGCTCCAGTCGGTTTGGCGAGTGGTCGCCGTAACTTTAAGCGCCTGAGTTCCATCTACAACGCCAGCGTTAGTGACAATTTCAGATTGAGCAGCAGGGCCTTCAACAGACCATCCGTCAGCAGTTTCGAAAGACATAGTAGGAAGTGGAACAGCAACAGTTGGAGCGGCAGGTGCGGCAGCCATGACAGAGCCGAAGCTTCCGATAGAGATAATTCCCGCAATTGCGAATGTAACAAATTTTTTCATAATATTATCCTCCTCGATGAATAATTATTGCGCAGGTACAGCAACAGGAGCTGGCTTGATGGTGATGTTGTCGATTATATAAACTGGAGACGCGACACCAGGCATAACTTTTTCGAGCTCTGGTTCGGCAACATAAAAACTCAAGGCTTTGATAGCAGTTTCGTCGATGCCTTTTTGGCCATATCCATCAGTTTTCCAAGATCCGTTAGCGACGCCAGGCTCACCGAAAGTTTCAGCCGTATACATAATTTCGCGAGTACTATTGGCAGGAACTAGGAAATATGCCATCCTACCATTGTTTGCGCTATCAGAAATATTCCATCTAATTTGAAGATCAGTAGCAGCAGGATTGGTGATAGTTGCAGCAACAACATGCCCTTCTGGTACGGACCAAAGGGTGCCGGCAGGAGCATTGATTCCAAGTTTTGTAAGAATGTTCCAGTCGGTTTGGCGAGTTGTCGCAGTAACCTTAAGAGCCTGAGTTCCATCTACAACGCCAGCGTTAGTGACAATTTCGAATTGAGCAGCAGGCCCACCAACAGACCATCCGTCAGCAGTTTCGAAAGACATAGTAGGAAGTGGAACGGTAACAGTTGGAGCGGCAGGTGCGGCAGCCATGACAGAGCCAAAGCTTCCGATAGAGATAATGCTTGCGATTGTGAATGCAAAGAATTTTTTCATAATATTATCCTCCTAATTTTGATATAATTATTCTGGAAATATAAAAATGATCTTAACGGTTTTTATCATATATGTATTTAGGCATAAAAAATACTAGAAATAAGCAAGGGTTAAAATCATATTTGTGAAAAATACCATTTTAATTATTTCCATGTTCTACTATTATAGTAATAAAAAGGTAATCTGTCAATCGGTATTTGTTACAAAACATTAACTATAAATATGCGATGACATTACATTATTTTCCAATAAAAAAATGGGCAACGGTTATAGTTGCCCATTTCATTATATCGAATTGGTTAATAAGTGTATATGGCACATCAAATTTAGTGATTTTGGTGATTTTTTCTGAGTAAATATTTTATATACTGGATGCGTTGTTCAAGTCGTCTAAGTCATCTGAATCATCAAATTCATCCAAATCATCAAAGTGTTCGGTAATTTCTAAGTTTTGCAAATTATCAAACCTCTTAAAGGCATAATAATCTCGAACGGCTGTATCAATTTCGTTTAAAATTGACTGGTTTTCTTGTAAGAACTTTTTAGCATTCTCTCGGCCTTGTCCGATTTTCGTGCCATTATATGAATACCAAGCTCCACCTTTAGTAACGATGTCAATATTAACGGCTGTGTCCAATATATCTCCAATAGAAGAAATTCCTTCGCCATAGATAATATCAAATTCTGCTTGTTTAAATGGAGGAGCAATTTTATTCTTAACAACTTTTACACGAGTTTTGCTGCCGATTATTTCTGTCGCATTCTTGATAGTTTCGGCTTTTCTGATATCAAGTCGTACAGAAGAATAGAACTTGAGCGCGCGTCCGCCCGGGGTTGTTTCGGGATTACCAAATATAACGCCCACTTTTTCTCGAAGCTGATTAATAAATATAACTGTACAATTGGATTTATTTACTAGCCCTGTAAGTTTTCTAAGTGCTTGCGACATAAGCCTAGCCTGAAGACCGACATGAGAATCACCCATATTTCCGTCGATCTCCGCACGCGGAACTAGCGCTGCCACAGAGTCTATTACAACAAGGTTTATGGCTTGAGAATGAACCATAGTTTCGGCAATTTCTAATGCTTGCTCACCGTTATCGGGTTGCGAAACATACAAGTCGGAAATGTTTACGCCCAGCCTTTGCGCATACTCAGGGTCTAGAGCATGCTCCGCATCTATGAATGCGGCTATGCCTCCGCTTTTTTGTACCTCTGCGATCATGTGGAGTGTTAAAGTGGTTTTTCCAGAAGATTCGGGGCCAAATACCTCTACAATTCTGCCAATAGGAATACCTCCAGCGCCAAGAGCAATATCGAGGCTAATTGCTCCGGTAGAAAATGTTTTGATTTTTGTATTTACAGAATCTCCAAGTTTCATAATGGAGCCTTTTCCAAATTTTTTCTCAATCTTTGATACAGCTTCTTCAACTGCTTTTAGTGCATCTGTATTCATATATACTCCTCAATATTAAAAATTTTGTAGCAGTCGAGCGAGATGCTGTAACGCATATGCCGTAGTGAGGCTTCTAATCTCTGTTCTCGTACCGTATAAGTTAACTTTAAAACAACTTATGTTATTGTTTAATGCAATGCCTATATAAATTAGACCAACGGGTTTAGCAATAGTGCCACCAGTGGGTCCTGCAATACCGGTTGTTGAAATAGCAACGTCTGCACCAGTTAGTTTTTGCGCACCTAAGGCCATTTCGCGAGCAACTTCTTCGCTTACCGCACCATATTTATTCAGCGTTTCTTCCGTAACACCTAGTGTCTTTATCTTTGCCGCGTTAGAATATGTTACAAAAGCCTCGTTAATAATATTAGACGCACCACTCACATTAATTAATCTAGAAGCAAGCATACCGCCCGTACAAGATTCTGCAGTAGTAATAGTAAAAGATTTTTCAGATAGAAGGTCATAGACCAGTTCTTCTGCTACCTTTTTAGTATCGCCAATAACAAAAGTTTTTAATCGTTCGACGATCTGATTTTTATAATAATTTATATTGGTTAAAATTTCATCTTCTGAATGGCCATATCCCTTGATGCGGATGCTAACAAACCCTTCGCCCAAATAGGGAGCAACCTCAACGCGACGGTCTGCAAAGACACCAAGGAGGTCATCGATTTCAACAGCAATGTAGCTTTCGCCAATACCAAGCAAACGAACTTCTTCGGTTAAGCACATCGTATCTAACATCTTAAGAACAAAATTTTTAATAAAGTAGTCAAACATAGGGCGAAGCTCTCGAGGAGGCCCAGGAAATAAAGCAACAGTAATGCCCTCATGATCAAACACACAACCAGGGGCAGTGCCGTTATGATTAGGAATAAGCGACGCAGTGGCAGGGAGCAGGGCTTGTTTATAATTACTATCTAGCATAGTTTTTTGAAGCTTTCTAAAAAATTCTTTGATCTCGTCATAAGCTTCTTCACATAGGATCAATTCTAGTCCAAAATACTCCGCAACAACCTCTTTGGTAAGATCATCTTTAGTAGGCCCCAATCCACCACATAAAATGATCATATCTGCACGCGCCTTTGCAACATCTAGAGCATTGCAAATATCCTCGGACCTATCGCGAATAGCAGTGTGATAGCAAACTTCTAATCCATATTTTTCAAATTCACTAGACATAAAGCTAGCATTGGTGTTGACAGTATAACCATATACAACTTCATTTCCAACGGCAATTAATTCAATTTTCATAAATATAAACTCCTTTGTTAATATAGTAGCATCTATAGAAGCTATAGCATCTGTAACCTCCCGATGGTGTGTAAAAATTCGGTTGGCAATACACTCTCAAAACGCATAAACTGTTGTGATGAAGGATGAATAAAACCCAACACCCGCGCATGGAGCATCTGAGTTTGCAGATTAAATAAATGCTTTGAGCGTCCATATAAAGGATCCCCCAGAAGTGGGTGACCTATACTAGTTAGATGTACTCGAATTTGGTGAGTGCGCCCTGTTTGAAGCGAAAGCTCGATATGAGTGGCATTGCCAAAGCGTTCAAGGACGCGACATTCGGTAACAGCGCGTCGGCCATTTTCTACAATAGCCATTTTCTTGCGATCCTTAGGATTTCTAGCAATAGGTCTATCAATAATGAAAAAATCTTCTTTTATATTTCCATATACTAGCGCATTATATTTTCGTTCAATATTATGATCCTTGAGAAGATCTGATAAAAATACGTGAGAATGATCGTTTTTGGCAACCATAAGAAGGCCGGTGGTGTCCTTATCTATTCGATGAACAATGCCAGGACGAATTTCGCCATTGATGCCAGACAAGCTATCTTTGGCATAAAAAAGCAGAGCATTAACGAGTGTATCATTGTAATGCCCTGCACTGGGATGAACAACCATATTTTTGGGTTTATTTACAATTAAAATATCTGAGTCTTCATATACAATATCGAGCTTAATCTCACTCGGAGTAATATCAACTTCGCGAGGAGGCGCAATAGTAAACTCAATGGTATCTCCAGTTTTAATTCGAGTTCGAGCTGGTGCGACTTTACCATTTATAAGAAGCAAACCGAGCTCTATTTGTTTTTGGATATATGAGCGTGTATACTGAGGCAGCTGCTCAGTTAAAAATTTGTCTACTCGTATATCGGCAATATTATTTATTGTTAAAAGTAGTTTATCGTTCAAAATGTCATCCTTTTTCTATTTTATTTTTGTGTGCAGCAAAAAAGTCTTCTAACATAAGACCTCCGGCAAGGAAAATGGTGCCCGTCACAACACATACATCGGCAATATTAAATACAGGAAAATCGATTAATATAAAGTAAAACATATCGACAACATATCCCAAGAAGACGCGGTCGATCAAATTGCCAATGGCACCGCTGATAATAAGTGTGAGAGAAATTTTATAAAACGTTCCCAATTTAGTCTGAGGAATTCGAGGCCAATAGAACAAAATTCCTCCCAAAACGATAATGGTAATGATAATAAAAAACCACTGCCTGTCTTGGAACATACCAAATGCCGCGCCACGATTTTCGACATACGCAAAATGAAAAACATCTTGAATGATCGGAATATCGGCCGCACCTTGTAGTCTATTGACAGCCCACCTCTTTACAAGCTGATCAGCAACAATTAATATAATAGAAATAAATAGTAATAAAAGTGTCATTGTATTCCTTTCTTGGTAGCATCAGTAACATTGGTAACATTTGGATTTTTAGTTGGAAGGGTAACAGTTTGGACCAATTCATCTATGGCATTGCTGAGAAGATCTTGTATGGTACCAGCGGTTTGAATAACTTCAGATGGATCAAAAAATAGAGATTCTTTTGGTGGAGCATTGGCTTGCGGAGTATTTGGTTGAGTAGGTTCGGGTTCATCAACAAGAACTGAATTATCTGTGGTGTTGTGACGAATGACCTTACTAATTTTAATTTTAGTAGACTGAGTTTTGGGATTTGTCACCGATGCGACAACATTAGGAGTCGCCATAGCTGACGCAACTTCAGGAGCCGTCGAAACTTCAGGAGCCGCCGCACCTTTAGGAGCCGTCGCACCTTTAGGAGCCGCCGCACCTTTAGGAGTCGTCGCACCTTTAGGAGCCGTCGTACCTTTAGGAGCCGTCGTACCTTTAGGAGCCGCCGCAACCTCAGGAGTCGCCGCAACCTCAGGAGTCGCCGCAACCTCAGGAGTCGCCGCAACTTCAGGAGATGTCACTTTGGGACGAATTATTTTAGGTGTAACGGATTGCTTTATCTCAGACCCCGCTGGTTCAAGTTCGGGAGATGGAGGCGTATGTTTTAAGCGACGATCTATTGTACTGGTTAAAAGTTCAACTGATTTACTAATGCTTTCAATAGGAGAAGGTTTTTCTAAATTTGTGAGATGTTCCCTAACCGTATTTGTAATGATAGCATAGATTTTGTTATAGGAATTAACAAGCTCCTGTAGCTCATTTTTACTTTTTTCGAGCAATGCCTTGGTGTTTAAATCGATATCGTGGGCGCTCCTGATCGCCTCGTTGCGAATAGACGCGGCATCGCTTCGAGCTTTTTCTCTCATTTGCTGAGCATCAATTCGTGCGCTATGTTTAAGTGTTTCTATGTCTTTTAGAATAGATTGCTTTTGGCTAATAGCGGATTCTTCGGCATTGCGTTTGGTATCAGAAGCTGTTTTTTCGGCAAGAACCAGAGCGTTTTGAATGGTTTGCTCCATGGATCTGTAATATTGAATTGCCTGGGATAAATTGGTATTTTGATCTTGAAGTGCCTGGTTATCAGCAAGTAGAGTCTCGATAGTATCGCATACGTCTTGAACGAACGAGTCAACATCTTCTATGCTATACCCACGCAAGGTAGTTTTTTTAAATTCTTTGTTTCTGATATTTTCAATGTATAACATGTAATATCCCCTTTTATTAAAATCTCTTAACTTTAATGTAAATTTTCTTTTTCTTGCTGAGGCCACCTATTTCGTCTAGAATTAATTTTCCGTAGCCTCTAAGTGTAAGAGTATCACCTGTTTTTACACTAAATGAACTATTATTTATAACCAGCCCATTTAACTTAGCTTTTTCGGATTTAATAAGTTTGCTAGATTCGTTGCGTGAAAGATTAAATATAGCACATAAAATAACATCGACTCGCAGTGAAGAAACCGAAGTAGTAATTTCGGTGAATTTGGGTACAGGTATTTCGAGTTCGTTATTGCTAATAATAGAGGTTTCGATTTTGGTAAATCGAGCAATTTTCGATAGGTTAAATCGTATATATTCTGCAACATCAATATGACAAAATACATAGGCACCAAAAGAGGTGACAACGATATCTCCTATTTTTGCTCGACTAATTCCAAGAGATAAAATACTGCCTAAAAAATCTCTGTGCGTTAATTCTTTACCAAACCCAGTTTTTACGTCTATTTTAAGTATAGCAATGGGATTAACGAGGGGCTCATCAAACGGTGTGATACATACAATCGAGCGGCTAGCTTCGGGGTATCCACCCAGCAAATAAAAATCGGTTGTATATTTAGATAAAACACCATTTGCCCAGTCGGTTTCATAAAAATCAGTAAAGAACTCCCTGTATTCTGATTCGTACTTACTAATAGTTTTGAGAAAAAGCTTTTCCTCAGCTGATTTTATGTTTTCCCAATTAATTTTCATTTAGTTTCAGTCTCTCTTTAGAGTAATGGATTCTGGTAGCATAACATAAATTTTGGATGCAAACATTTCGAGCGTACCGTTAACGGCATAGCTAACGCCAGACAAATAATCAATAGCACGTTGAATTTCTGGGTCAGACAATCTCTCCATATTTACAATTTGAGGCTTTTTGTCTCTAATATATTTTGCAACATCACCAGTCGCTTCGTATCCAGACATAGTTACTGTTACCAACTCTGTAAGACTAACCTCCTTTTTTTCTTTTACAGTTTGTGCTGCACGAATAGAAACAGGAGGTGTATATACGGTTTCTTTTATCACAGGTTTAACCTCCTCGAACATAATATTTTCATGAGTATCAGAAAAATCGATATCTTCGTCATAATTTTGTGCGAACATGTTTTTTAACCATTTCATTTGTTTTCCCCCCAGGTTATTATCTTAGCCCTTAAAAATATAAGTGCCTATGCGTACACAATTGGAGCCGCATAAAATTGCCTCTTTGTAGTCTCGGCTCATCCCCATCGATAAAACTGTCATTTCTATATTATCCAACTTTTGATCATTGATGTCAATAAATTTTTCGTGAAGAGAAGTAAATATAAGCTTTAAACAATCTTCGTTTGCAGAATGTGGGGCCATAGTCATAAGGCCTTTTACTCGTACAAAAGATAATGTCTCCGCAACATGAAGAGCGGAATCTAATTCCTCGACTCTAAACCCGTACTTGCTTTCTTCTAACGATACATTTACTTCAAGCAAAACATCCACAATAATATTTTTCTTCATAGCTTCTTTGTCTATTTCACGCAATAGTTTTATCGAATCGACAGAATGAATTAAGCAAACTCGACCTACAATATACTTAACTTTGTTGGTTTGCAAATGTCCTATAAAATGCCAATTTATGGGTGCTGAAATATTATCGATTTTTTCCAAAAGTTCCTGAACCTTATTTTCGCCAAAATCTCGTAGGCCCAAATTGTACGCTTCTTCTATTTGAGCAATAGAACAATTTTTTGATACTGCAATAAGTAAAACATCTTGGCCCGGCTTTTCGCAAAGTGCTATTTGATTTCGAATTTCTGCTAATCTTTTTTCCATAGTATACTCCTAATTGTTTTGTAAATTAAAGTCTCTAACTAAATCGTTTTCTTCTATTCCCTTAGGGTTCGAAATAATTTGATCTTCTGGTTTGAGCTCGGTTAAATCAGAATTTGATAAAATGGCGTATTCTTCGTTGGCAATGGCGATCTCAATTTGCTTGAAATTAGCATATCCCTGATTTATAACATAAACTCCCTTAATAGTCTCAACTTTATCTAGAGTAATACTACTATTTCCATCTACAATAATATCGTAGAGCTTGAAAGACTGGTCTTTTGCTAGCTCGGGCAAAAAGATGGTAGCAGTTTGGGCATCTCGTGATTGAATGGTAGCGGGTGCAAAAACAACTTTGTTACCCACGAGTTTATTAACGCCATATATTTTTTTGCCATATTTATCGACAGATGTTGCAATATAAGAAGTCGGTATGCGTATTACACTTTTCTCGACAACCGAATCTAGGGGAATTTTGAGACCTGCAACTTCGGTCTTGCCAATAGTAAACTTAATTTTTCTGTCACCCAATAACTCGACCAAAGAATCATCTAGTTCGAAGATAAGCCTGGTCATATCGTCTTCTGTAATTTTCTCGATGAGTCTTCCTTTTACAGTATCTTGATCTTGGATATTTAATTTGTATTCAGCACCGACAAAGTAGTCTGAAGAAGTGGCTTTATTTATAAATGTTACGATGTGGAATGTATAGTCGGGAATAATTTTTAGTAGAGGATACCCTTTTGAAACATCGGGAATAATTTTGGCTTCGTTTTTGGTTGGAATATTGTAAACCAGATCATTGAACTCCATATATTTTATCCGTTTTTCGATATTTTCATACCCATCAATTTGGTAAGAAACTACACCGACGGTAGGCGAAAGAATTTGTACAGCATTTTCGCCCATATCAGCAATGGTCTGAATGGCTTGGCTTTGATAATCTGCTTCGGTAGCATTATGTGCAGATTCGTAGGTGGTATTTTTATTTTGGAGCATTCGGTCGAGAGTGCTTCTAAGAAGGTAGACATCTTCTTTAAGTAGGCTATCGTGGGTTTGGTTATATAGATCGATTGCGCTGCTAAAGTCTGTGGCAGTAAGTTGCTTTGAGAGGGCAGCGGTTGGTGGACGATACGAAATGTTAGAATCGACCGGTTGTAATTGTGTATTAAAATTTGTAATCATATATTCGTTTGATACGGCGCCGATTAAGGCATCCTTTTTAATCTTTTGTCCTTCTTCTATAAACGGTACAAAATCTCCGGTCACAGGGCTGGCATAAACAATTTCTTCACGTATAATTAGTCCATCCAGCAAATTGTTATTTCGAATTGCGCCGACAGAAACAGCTTGATAGGAAACGGCACTAACATCTCGAACTCCTCGCGCCGCAAATGCGACTAATAGGGTGGACGAAACAAATAGAGCCAGAGGAATAGCTTTGGCAATATGAGTGCGGCGCTTTTTCTTGGCTTTAACTTTGTATGTAATCGCTGTAATAGTTTCTTTTGGTTTAGTTCGATAATCATCTAGACTATACGTATTATCAATATGATGTGCCATAGTTATCCCCCTGATGTATAAATTTTGTACTATGAGTGTAACATTTTTTTGCCAAATAGTCCATAGAAAATTAAAAAATGACACAAAAATACCTTCCAAAATTTAGGAAGGAATATCGAAAAATTTATTTTTCATCTATGCTAGTGGCCTTTAGATCCGCAACATGAAGAAGAAGAGCAAGTTCGAATTTTCTAAACGCTTCAGAAATGGTAAAGCTACCACCCAAAACCGCCTTATCAAAAGCACCCATATGCGAGAGAATTGCAACACTTTCATCGCGTGTTAGAGATATAAATGAGCGAATAATATACTGAGATTTGGCGCTATGCTCTATAGGCAATTGATCATTTATGTTATAGCATAATTGCTTTTCCCACTTTCCGGTAGAATCGTTTTTGACATTGCGAGTATAAGTCTCATAAAAATCGACTTTGCATACGTCGTGAAACAAAGCTGTTATTGCAACATTTTCGATAGAATAGGGAGATGATTCCAGTGTACCATATTCGGCTGTTATTTCTTTAAGCAAGCGATGGTAGACGTTGAGGCTGTGTAAGGCAAGTCCACCGGCGCAAGATAAGTGGTATCGAGTAGATGCTGGTGCAGAAAAAAAGTCGGAGTTGATAAGCCATTCTTTAAGTTTGTCTATTCCGGGGCGAGTGATGTGGGTATCGATGAGTTCCAATATTGTTTCTTTATTGTTTTGTATTTCATTAGTAGTTAATTCGTAGTTCATGGTGCTCCTTTGCAAAATTTAATATTTGTATGTATGAATTATAACAAAATTTGCAAAAATGTAAAGGATTAAAAAAAATATAATATTGACGCAACGCAACGGATGCGACTATAATTTAGGTAGCAAACGGCATAAACGCGAAAGGATTGATTAATGAATGGAAATGCAAAAACGTACGCTTACAATAGAGATGGCAATAGCATCGGGGTTTGATCACGCAGGATATGCGGAAATTGAAAAAATGGAATTTTTAACCGAAATTCGCGAAATGTGTGAAGTAAACAGATGCGGCAAGTATAATACTAGTTGGTCGTGCCCACCGGCTTGTGGAAGCTTAGAGGAGATAACAGAACGAGTAAAATCGTATGATTACGCTATGATTTTGCAAGCAACAGAAGCGATGGAAGATGATTACGATTGGGAAGGGATTCAAAGGGCTCAACAAAGATGTGACCAAAGTCTCAAAAAGCTTGCAAGGGAGCTAAGAGAGAGCGGCAAAACAGTTTTGGCAATGGGAGCCGGTGGATGTAGTAAATGCAAAGATGTGAAATGCACTTACCCAGACTTGCCTTGCAGATTTCCAGAAGAGCTAAACTATAGCATGGAGGCGTGTGGACTTTTTGTAAGCAAAGAATGCGAAAAAGCTGGCATGAAATATTATTATGGTCCCAAAACTATGACTATAAACGCAACGATTTTTGTAAAGGAAGATTGACTATTCTCAGTGGATAGTCTTTTTTTTTGTAAACCAGCCTAAATTCTATAGGATTGGGCATAATAGAAGAATAAATAATTAATATGGAGGATGATAAAATGTCGCAAGTCTATAATAGAAACTGGATTAAAAACCCAGAGATTTTTAGTGTAAATAGGTTAAAAGCACACACCTTTTTTGAAACCTATATGCCAAAATATGGAAATATAGAAAATTCGGTAACAGAAATGAGTTTGAATGGAATGTGGTACTTTAGATATCATGAAAATTTGGATATTGGAATTCCACAAGCAAGCATTGATATAAGTTGCAAAGGGTGGGGACAAATTAAAGTTCCGGCGCACATTCAGATGCAAGGCTTTGATAAGCCGCACTATGTTAATAGAATGTACCCTTGGGATGGAGTAGAAGAAATAGTACACCCAAATGTGCCGACATATTTCAACCCGGTTGGTGTGTATGTAAAATATTTCAAGCTACCAAAAGAGTGGAGCCTTGATGAGAGAATTGTAATAAGCTTTTTGGGAGTGGAATCCGGGTTTGCGTTATGGATGAACGGCACCTTTGTAGGATACAGTGAAGATACTTTTACGACTAGTGAATTTGATATAACACCGTATTTAGTTGCAGGTGAAAATAAATTGTATATGGAAGTCTATAAGTTTACCACAGGTAGCTGGATGGAAGACCAAGATTTTTGGAGATTTAGTGGCATATTTAGAGATGTATACCTATATAGAACTCCGAAATCATATATAGAAGATTTTAAGATTGATGCGAGGCCAGCAGATGATGGAAGCTCTGGCAAATTGACAATAGAAGCAGAAGTAGTTGCAGCAGAGCCGGTCAAGCTTTTTGTGGGTATGTATGAAAAGGAAGAATTAATGAACACATATGAGCTAGAAAAAGTTGCAGATGGCAAATACCGAATTGCGGTAGATATAGAAAACGTAAAATTGTGGAGTAGCGAATATCCGAATTTATACGAGTTGATGTTTGCGCTAAAAAATATAAAAGATGAAGTGTTGCAAGTGATTCCATATAAAACAGGATTTAAGAAAATTGAGATAATCGATAAGATCATCTATATTAATGGCAAACGCATAGTTTTTAACGGGGTGAACAGACATGAATTTAGCCACGTAAACGGTCGCGCGTTAACCTACGACGAAATGCTGTGGGATATAATTGAGATGAAGCGCCACAATATTAATGCAGTAAGAACATCGCACTACCCAAACAATCCAGCATTCTACGATCTATGTGATGAATATGGTATATATGTAATGGACGAAGTAAACCTAGAAACTCATGGTACGTGGAAATACAAAATCGACAACTTTCAGGAATACGCACTTCCAGGAAACAACCCGCTTTGGACTGCAGCAGTGGTCGATCGAACTGCATCTATGTATGAGCGAGATAAAAATCATCCGAGTGTTATAATCTGGTCGCTAGGCAATGAATCTTATGGAGGTCAAAATTTTAGAGAGATGAAGAAATATTTGACTGAAAGAGATGATAGACCAGTTCACTACGAAGGAACAGAGCACTGCAAAGAGTTCGCAGATGTAACAGATATAGAGAGCCAGATGTATACCACAAATGTCGACGAATACTTCACGAAAGATTTCAAGAAGCCGTTAATATTGTGTGAATACGCTCACGCTATGGGGAACTCTTGTGGTGCGCTACACAAATATATTGGCTATACGAGGAAATATCCTAGTTATCAAGGTGGATTCATCTGGGACTTTATAGATCAAAGCATTTTGTCAACAGACAGATACGGCAACGAATATCTTGCCTATGGCGGCGACTTTGGAGATAGACCAAACGACGAGAACTTCTGCGTAAATGGATTAATTTTTGGAGACCGTACTCTCAGCCCCAAGATGCAACACGTAAAAAACTGTTACCAATATATCGAAATTATTCCTAGCAGAACTGAAGTAACATTTAAAAATCACTATCTGTTTACAAATCTCAACAATTTTAGGTTTGTATGCACCGTGGCAATAGACGGAGAAATAATCGAAACGAAAAAAATGGACATCAATGTTGCTCCTGGAGAAGAGGCGACCTACGATTTGCCGATCACAAGTGTGACAGTAAGTGGCGAAGTGGTGGTAACCGTAGCTGCAGTATTAAGAAGAGATACGCTGTGGGAAAAGGCTGGATATGAAGTAGCGTTTGGCCAATATATCTATAAAATACAAGGAATAGCCGTAAATCATGATATTAAAATTTTGCATGATGGAGAAGATTCCATTAAGATGGTTGTGGAAGATGAGCATGGATTGAGGATAGAAAACTCTGAGATAAACATTGGTGTGTATGGTCAGGGATTTTCATATATGTTTGCAAGAAAGAAAGCCGAGCTGACCTCTATGAAGATTGGCAATCGCGAAGTTTTAACGCATACTCCAAGGCCAAACTTCTGGCGAGCATCAACTGATAACGATCGTGGCAATGGTATGGATTTTAAATGTGCAGTATGGCAAGTAGCAGGAAAAAATTCACGTGTACGAAAAGTTAATTTTATTGATAACGGCAATCATGTTAAAATCACTTATACCTACGAGCTAGCAGCAGTGAGGACCAATTGTGAAGTAGCGTATTCGGTCTTTGAGGATGGTGCAATCAAAGTAAATTTCCATTATAAGGGAAAAAAAGGTTTGCCAATGCTCCCAGAAGTAGGAATAATGATGGGGCTGATTCCAGAGCTGAAAAATGTGAAGTGGTATGGATATGGAGAAGAAGATACCTATGCAGATACATTTCAAGGGGCAAAAGTGGGAGTATACAAAACCACGGTGTCTGCAAATCTCAAGCCATACGTCGTTCCTCAAGCAACAGGAAACAAGTGTGGTGTACGATGGCTAACCCTAACAGATAACCAAGGCACGGGTATCAAAGTATCGGGCGAAGATCTACTAGAGGTGGTTGCCCTGCCATATACTCCGACCCAACTGGAGGATGCGCAGCATCACTTTAAATTGCCAGCCGTCTATGACACGTTCCTAAGGATTAATCATAGGCAAATGGGAGTGGGCGGAGATAATAGCTGGGGCGCATTGGTCCATGAAGAATACACGATTCCAAGCGATGAAGATATTAAATATTCATTCAAGATCGAAATAATTAATCAGTAATTTAAAGGTGCGGGTTCTCTCGCATCTACATAAATAGCCGCCGCCGATGTAGCTGCCGATGTAGCTGCCGATGTAGCTGCCGCCGATGTAGCTGCTGCCAGATGAGTTGCATAGGAAGTTGCTGTATTTATTTAGCCGGATTGCCCATCGTATCTGTGAAGCTGTCACCGATATCTATTGAGTATAGCATATTTAAGGGCAAAAAAAAACACCAAGTGGTGAGCTTGGTGGTAAAATTCTGTATATTTATGAGCTGAATATTATTCATATTGAGATAAGATTTATAGGTGCCAGAATTGATATTAAAAGTTACGAAAGATATTAGTGTTAATGGAAAAAATATTACGTTCACAATTTTCATATTTCCTCACAAGGTTTAAGCACTTGTCTTTGGTTGATAAAAGTATTATATATTAAAAAGTAAAATTAGTCAACACCAATTTAAAAATTGTAATTAAAATGAAATTATTATGAGATAAAGATAAAGTCGAAAATAGTAATATAAAAAGGAGTTGAGAAAAAAATAAATTTTGTGAGTGACTTTTTTGTAATGACAATGTAAAATGAGAGATGCTATAAAAAATAGTAAATTTTGAGATGGAGGATAGTTATGAAAGAAAAAGCATTAGAGTTGCATGAAAAAAATAAGGGAAAAATAAGTATGGTAAGTAAGTTGGATACAAAAACGCGAGAAGACCTGAGTTTGGCATATAGTCCGGGAGTGGCATTTCCTTGTCTTGAAATCAAGAATAATAAAGCGGATGTGTATAAGTATACTTCAAAAGGAAATATGATAGCAGTGGTAAGCGATGGAACTGCAGTGTTGGGGCTTGGTGATATAGGTCCATGGGCGGGGCTACCTGTAATGGAGGGAAAAGCAATTTTGTTCAAAAATTTTGGTGGGGTCGACGCAGTGCCGATATGTTTAGATACCAAAGACCCCGACGAGATTATCAAGATTTGTAAGGCGATTGCACCAACATTTGGCGGAATCAATTTGGAGGATATAAGCGCACCAAGATGTTTTTATATAGAGGAAACATTAAAGAGAGAGCTCGACATCCCCGTATTTCATGATGATCAGCATGGCACAGCGATAGTGGTCCTGGCGGCGCTGAAAAATGCTTGTAGATTGTTGAATCGAGATTTTGCCAATTTAAAAGTAGTGGTAAATGGACCGGGGGCAGCGGGGACTAGTATAATAAAATTGTTGTATCGTTGCGGAGTAAAAAATATTATTGCGTGCGATAGAAACGGAATTTTGTATAAAGGAAAAGAAGGGGTAATAGATCAAAAAGAAGAGCTATGCAAAATCACAAATTTCGAAAATATAAAAGGTGAGCTCAAAGATGCGATGATAGGGAGAGACGTATTTATCGGAGTATCGGCAGCGAATTGTGTAACAGCGGAAATGATTAAGTCGATGAATTCAGAACCTATTGTATTTGCAATGGCGAATCCAGATCCGGAAATTTCATATGACGAAGCGAAGGCCGCAGGTGCCAAAATCGCGGGAACTGGAAGATCAGATTATCCGAATCAAATTAATAACGTGTTGGTATTTCCAGGATTATTTAAAGGAGTGTTAGCAGCAAAATGCAAGATTAGCGAAGAAGTGAAGATAGTTGCAGCAGATGCAATTGCGAGCTTAGTTGCAGATGATGAACTGGCAGATGATTATATAATACCGAGTGCATTTGACCCGCGAGTGGCAGAAACGGTGGCCAAGTTTATTATAGAAGCGAGTGAAAAAGATGAGAGAAAAGAATAGATAGTGTAAATGGAATAGAGAAGAACGCGCTGATAGGGAGAGACGTATTTATCGGAGTATCGGCAGCGGATTGTGTAACAGCAGAAATGATTAAGTCGATGAATTCAGAACCTATTGTATTTGCAATGGCGAATCCAGACCCGGAAATTTCATATGACGAAGCGAAGGCCGCAGGTGCCAAAATCGCGGGAACTGGAAGATCAGAGAATCAAATTAATAACGTGTTGGTATTTCCAGGATTATGTAAAGGAGTGTTAGCAGCAAAATGCAAGATTAGCGAAGAAGTGAAGATAGTTGCAGCAGATGCAATTGCGAGCTTAGTTGCAGATGATGAACTGGCAGATGATTATATAATACCGAGTGCATTTGACCCGCGAGTGGCAGAAACGGTGGCCAAGTTTATTATAGAAGCGAGTGAAAAAGATGAGAGAAAAGAATAATTTATGGGAGTATCGATGGCGAATCCAGAAATATTAAAAGAAGGAAAGGAATAAATGGAGCAAATGGAATATAGAATAGAGAAGGATACGATGGGTGAAGTAAAAGTAGAAGCCGAGAAACTGTGGGGGGCACAAACGCAACGTAGCTTAGAAAACTTCAAGATAGGCAATCGTAAAATGCCAGCAGAAATAATTGTAGCGCTTGCCGAATTAAAAAAGGCCTGTGCTGTGGCAAACGTAGCGTATGAAAAATTAGAGCCCGATGTTGCAAAAGCGATAGGCGAGGCGTGCGATGACATTGCAGCTGGGAAGTTGGCATCAAATTTTCCGTTGAGTGTGTATCAAACAGGATCTGGAACACAAACGAATATGAATTTGAACGAGGTAATTGCAAGACATGTAAATTTGCAGGGTAAGACACGCAAGACGCATCCGAATGATGATATCAATAAATCGCAAAGTTCAAACGATACGTTTCCGGCGGCAATGCATATAGCGGCAGTTGTAGCATTAAATAAGCAACTATATCCGAGTATTCAAAAATTGTTGGCAACATTAGAATCATTGAGCATACAATATATGGATGTCATAAAGATTGGGAGAACGCATCTGCAAGACGCAACACCGATAACGTTTGGGCAAGAAATCAGCGGCTGGGCAGCAATGCTAAAAAACTCACTCAATATGATTAAGGATAGCGAAAAATATTTGTATGAATTAGCAATTGGGGCAACTGCGGTTGGAACGGGCCTTAACGCACCAGTAGGGTTTGGAGAAAAAGTGTGTGAAGTGTTAGCAGAAGAGACTGGATTTCCATTCGTCAGTGCGGCAAATAAATTTCACGCATTAACAAGCAAAGATGCGCTTGCCAATACCCATGGAGCGATTAAAGCGTTAGCGGCAAATTTAATGAAGATAGCAAACGATATAAGATGGTTGGCCTGCGGACCGCGTGCGGGATTTGGTGAGATAGAAATACCAGAAAACGAACCGGGCTCATCAATTATGCCAGGCAAAGTAAATCCGACGCAATGCGAAGCGATGACGATGGTGGTAGCGCGAGTGATGGGCAATGACGTGACGATTGGATTGGCAGCAGGGAGCGGAAACTTTGAGCTTAATGTGTTTATGCCAGTGTTAATTGATAGCTTGTTAGAGTCTGTGGGATTGTTATCCGATGCGATGATATCGTTTAATGATAATTGTGCGGAAGGAATTAAGCCGAGCTATCAAAAAATGGAAGAAAACTTAAAAAATTCGCTAATGCTAGTGACGGCATTAAATCCACACATTGGATATGATAAGGCAGCAAAGATTGCGAAATACGCACATGAAAAAAGCATAAACTTGGAGGAGGCGGCCATACAATTAAATATGATAACAGCAGAGGAGTTTAAATTGTATGTTAATCCAAAAAAAATGATTTAAAATTACCTTGACAGCTTATACAAGTTATGCTAACATCAGTAATGTAAATTTCGGACTAAGTAGAAATCTATTTTCTCACCTTACAGCAATCGAGTTGGTAAGGTCATACTCAACCTAATAGGTATTTGTATGTAAAGAGTGAATGATTTTTTCGTTCGCTCTTTTTTAGTCCTTTGCGACACCCACGCTTTGGGTGATTTAAAATAAACACTTTAGGAGGTGCTTTCTATCAACGAGGCAATGATTAACGAACAAATTCGTGACAAGGAAGTTAGATTAATTGGATTAAACGGGGAGCAGGTTGGAATAGTTCCTATAAAAGAAGCGCAACGTCGTGCAACGTTAGCGAATCTGGACTTAGTAAAAATTGCGCCCCAAGCAAAACCCCCAGTTTGTAAAATTATGGATTATGGGAAATTTAAATTTGACGCTGCAAAAAAGGAAAAAGAGGCGCGCAAAAAGCAAAAAACGGTTAGTATTAAAGAGGTTAGATTAACTGCTAGTATCCAAGATAACGATCTAAACACTAAGTTACGCAATGCGCAAAAATTTCTGGCTCAAGGAGATAAAGTAAAGATATCTGTAATTTTTAGAGGGCGAGAAATGATGCACAAAGAAAAAGGCGAAGAGCTCTTAGAGAGGGCAATCGACCAACTAAAAGAATTTGGCGTAACAGACCAAAAGCCTAAGTTAGAAGGCAGAAGTATGGGAGTACTTGTAACTCCGAAGTAAACATCAACAGAGAGGACTACTATAATGCCAAAGTTAAAAACTAATAAAGCTGCCGCGAAGCGTTTTAAAGTGACTGCAACAGGAAAGTTAAAAAGAAATAAAGCATATACAAGCCACATTCTTACGAAAAAGTCTCCAACAAGGAAACGTCGATTAGGAAAGTCATGTATTACCGACAAAACTAATGAAAAACAAATGAAGCGTTTGCTAAACGTATAGGAGGAAAAAGAAATGGCGAGAGTAAAAGGTGGCGTAGCTACTAAGAAGAGAAGAAATCGTGTATTAAAGCTTGCAAAAGGATATAGAGGCGCAAAATCTAAGCAATTTAGAACAGCAAAACAAGCGGTAATGAAGTCTTTAAACTATTCTTATATTGGTAGAAAGCAAAGAAAAAGAGAGTTTAGAAAGCTATGGATTGTAAGAATCAATGCTGCAGCACGTATCAATGGACTTTCTTATAGCAAATTTATGAATGGACTTAAAAATGCTGACATAAATATCAATAGAAAAATGCTTGCTGATCTAGCTATAAACGATCCAAGTGCTTTCTCTAGTCTTGTAGAAACGTCAAAATCTAATCAAAAATAAAAAGAAAAGGCTCCTTATCTATTTTAGTTCAGTAAGGAGTTTTTTTAATGCCTTTTTTTCAATTCTGGAAACATATGATCTAGAAATTCCTAACATTTTGGCAATCTCTCTTTGTGTCATAGGGGGTTGGTTGTTTAGACCATATCGAAGTATTAAAATTAGTTTTTCCCGTGGCTTTAAAGCATCTTCAATTTTGGTATGTAATTTTGTAGTTTCTATTTTAAGATCTACCTGTTCAAAAATAGAATCATTTTCTATGCAAAGTATATCGAGTAATGAAATCTCATTACCTTCTTTGTCTGTGCCGATTGGTGATTGGAGAGAAGTTTCTTTATTTTCTTTTTTGCTAGCTCTAACACTCATAAGAATCTCATTTTCTATACAGCGAGCTGCATATGTCGCTAGTCTGGTTCCTTTCTCTGATTTAAATGAGGTGATTCCCTTAATTAATCCGATAGTACCGATTGAAATTAAATCATCCATCTCCTTGTTTAGATTGCTATATTTTTTAACTATATGGGCAACTAAACGCAAATTTCGTTCGATTAAGACATCCTTAGCTTTCATGTCTCCTTTTGCATAAAGATCTAAATAATAGGTTTCTTCTTCGGCACTTAAAGATTGGGGAAAAGATGTTATAGAGCTAAAATAAGAAAAGCAAGAAAAATATAACATGTCAAAAACCTCCGTAGGTTTATAAGTCTAATCAAAGTATATGCGCCGAAAATATTTGTTTGCATGTATATACATTCATTAGAGAATGAAGCAAATCAACTTATTGGTGGTACACTTGTAGTAGAAACAAAGACAAATACGGATACTGGATCTATTATACCTGTTCCAGGGGTGCATATTAGCATTTCGGATGAAAGTAAAATGATAGCGGAATATGACACAGATATAATAGGTGCAACGCCGATAGTTCCCCTAGATGCACCTCTAGAATTGGATAGTGAAAAAATAGACTATAGCAAAAAACCATATGCTACATATAAAATAGAGGCAAGATCTGAAGATTTTGTACCTGTAATAGTAGAAGGAGTTCAGGTTTTTTCTGGGATTAGATCAATTTTGCCAATAGAATTGATACCAACGGATACTTTAACAAGAGCAGCAGAAGAAGTGATTGTAATTGGTCCACCAACAGTCTATGGAGACTACGCTCCCAAAATTCCAGAAGAAGAGACAAAGAGTGTAAAAGCAACTGGATTTGTCGTATTGAGTGAAGTTGTGATTCCGGAGTATGTTATAGTTCATGCAGGTTCTCCCAAAAACGACTCTGCACCAAACTATACAGTGCCTTTTAAAGATTACGTCAAAAATGTAGCTAGTTCTGAAATTTACCCAACCTGGCCTCGTGAAACAATTAAAGCAAATGTTATAGCAATAGTCTCATATACTCTAAATAGAGTGTATACAGAATGGTATCGCAACCAAGGCAAAGACTATACCATTACAAATTCGACAGCATATGATCATGCATTTACATATGGACGTAATATATTTGATACAATCTCTGCAGTTGTTGATGAATTTTTCGATACCTATGTAAAAAGACCTGGCGTAACTCAACCGTTGTTGACGCAATATTGCGATGGCAAAAATGTAAGTTGCCCAGGATGGATGACACAATGGGGGAGTGAGAAACTGGGTAGAGACGGGTTAAGTGCAGAAGAAATTCTCAGATACTTTTATAAAAATATTGAGTTCAAAGAGGCAAAAGCAGTTTATGGAAATCCGGAGTCTTTCCCAGGATATAGCATCAAAATAGGCAACGAGGGCGCAGCAGTAAGAACAATTCAAGAGCAGCTAAATCGTATTTCACAAAGTTATCCGCTAATACCAAAAGTACCGTCTAATGGTGTATTTGGTGAAAAAACAGAAGAAGCGATAAAAGTATTCCAAAAAGTTTTTTACCTAGCGCCAGATGGTGTTGTGGGCAAAGCAACATGGTATAAACTATCAGAGATATATGTGGCAGTTACTCAAATAGCATCATTGATGTAAGTTGCCACATTATTTGTTTTATTCTGTTTTATATTTTTGACCACATTTTCTAATAACTTTGCCGAGGTTTAAATATTGTTGATTTGGCATCTCAAATAGAATTGGTCGAACTTTTTCGTAATCAATTTTGCCATCTATAGTAAGGCAATCTGTGTGGACATATGTGTTAACAGGACGTACGATAAAGTTGTCGTGATGTTCAGTAGCATAAGTGTCAATTAGCTCGCATTCCATGGCAATAGGAGATTTTGTGATTAAAGGTGCATGCTTGAGTTCTCCATCATAATATTCAAAAACTGTGGATTTATCTGTTTTGGCTCCAGAATACATGCCTACGTAATCGGCCCATACGAGTATTTCTTCAGAGACCATATTTATAGAAAGAGTTTCATTAATGATGATGCCATGATTTGAATAATGAGATCGATTAATACTAAGAAGTATGCAGTCATTGCCGACGATGCCTATATGAGCAATATTGATCCAGTTGACCTTGTCCTCGATAACAGTACCCACGATAGTAACAGGGGTGGGGTATAGACCGACAACAGCACCAATATTTTTGTGCGGATATGCTGGTTTGTTTTCATTTGAAGCATCTTCTTGTAAAGTTTTCCAAATACTATGTGCATTGCCAATAAAAGAGCCTTGCGCATGATATTCATTTGCACCGGGTGAATATGAGAACGGTTGGATTTGGCTGAGGTCTGGTGTATTGGCATTGGTCAAAGCCGATTCATCTATTTTTACATCTATAACCTCACCAATAAACATTGTATGCAATCCGAGTTCTTGGCTGTTAAATAATTTGCATTCTAAAATTACGGGAAACTCATCGCAATAAGGAGCATCAACAACATTACTGCGTTTTGCGGTATAGTGAATAGAATCAATTTTGTCTTCATCTCTACCGGATTTGGCTCCCAAATAGTCAACTTCTACAACTTGGCTGCTTTTTGGAATAGCAACGGTAAATGCTTTTTTTTGTAAAATTGAATTATAGGTATATGTGGCTTTGCGTAGTGAGACCGAAATCATAGGAGGCTTAGAGTTGACAATTCCAGCCCAGGCAGCGGTCATCATGTTTGGTTGATCATTTTCATCGTATGTCCCAACTACAACAGTTGGCGTGTTGAATAAAAAAGTATTTGGTCCTACAGATTTTTTCATATATATCACATCTCCTTTAATAAAATTATTAGCATAAGAATAAAAAATATTCATTTATTTATTTGATACAGATTGACAATATAAATTTAATATGATATACTGTGCAAGTAATTTAATTTCATATAATTTTATTATGAATGAAACATTTAGATTTTGATCTGCAGATGAAAGTGTTAAATACTAATGATGAAGAATTTTTTAATACTACGTCTAAATGATTATATTCTAACGCTAAATTTTACATTTTCTATGAGCCATGGACACGGATTGTCTATGGTATTTTTTATGCGCAAAAAACGGCTATTGTTAAGATAATAATTGGAGGGGATGTTGTGGTAGAGAATAATTTATTGTTGAAAGAAGGGATTGGCAAGTTATTCATAAAATTTACAATTCCAGCATTGTTAGCGATGATAATTACTGGAGCCCAGTCTATAATAGACGGATTATTTGTTGGAAATTTTATTGGGGCAACGGCAATGGCGAGCATTAATATAGCAAGCCCCTTTGTGCAACTAATTTTGGGAATAGGAATAGTCTGTGCCATAGGTGCGCAAAGCCATATAGGCATCAACTTGGGAATGGGCGAAACAGAAGAAGCAAAGAATACCTTTCAGACGTTTTTTAGAATTATTATTGTACTTTCGATAGTAATGACAGCAGGAGGTTTTTTGTTTGCAGAAAAAATAGCGATAGCATTGGGCGCAGATGTAGTTTTGCTTGCAGACTCGGTGACATATATTAGAATATATTCGTTATTCGCATTGCCTATTTGCCTGATGGTCTATTGGGGTTTTTTGGATCGAATAGTGGGTAGACCAGAGTTATATTTTGGAGGCTGTATATTAAGCTTATTAACAAATTTAACATTAAATTATATCTTAGTTGTGCGGTTAGGGGTTGGCATTGCAGGGGCTGCGATTGCAACAGGAGCTGCATTTGTCTCGGCAATGCTGGTTGTAATGCCACCAATGCTAAATAAAAAGAATTCTATCAATATAATAGAAGGAAAATTTTCTACAAAGTGTATTTTTCCGGTAATATGTAACGGGGCATCAGAAGGGGTAAATACGATTTCAGGATCTGTATGTGTATTGTTATTTAATGTGGCGCTGATGGAAATAGCAGGTGCTGATGGCGTAGTTGCTTTTACAGTTATCAACTATGTAGCTTTGTTTGCAACTTTGATGCTCTTTGGAATATCGGATGGAATTGGGCCGATTGTTAGCTATAATTATGGAAGTGGAAATATGAAAAGAGTCAGAGCAATTATGAAAACGGCATATATAATAAATTTTGTTGTTGGTATGATTATTTGTGTGGTGTTATTTTTCTTTGGAGAGGATGTGGCACAACTATTTATCAAAGATGATCCAGAACTAGTTGCAATGGCATCGAATGGGGGAAGATTATATGGGTTTGCATTTTTATTGGCGGGATTCAATATTTTGAGTTCTGGATATTTTACGTTTATAGGAAAAGGAGCACAGTCCGTCATCGTCGCATCAAGCAGGGGAATTATTTTCATAGTTATTGGAATTTCAACATTGCCCGCATTGTTAGGTGTGGATGGAATCTGGTTGAGTGTATTTTTTGCAGAAGTGTGTGCAATTATACTTGCGATTATCTTGTTGAAAAAGTCCTCTAAAGTTGTGGTGGTTACAAAAAAAATATAAATATGTATTAACAAATTAGGAAAATGATGGTATAATACAAGTATACTATCTTAAATATAGAAAGGATTTTTTATGAACAAGTATAATTTTATTATTATTTTAGCAGAAGACATTTGTCCTAACTTAGGTTGTTATGGTGATCCTAATGCAAAGACACCAAACCTAGATAAATTTGCAAAAGAAAATATTAAGTTTAATTATTGCTACTCTGCAGCTCCAGTTTGTTCTGCAGCTAGAACGTCGCTAAATTTAGGTATGTATGCAACCACGGCGGGAGTGGGTAATCATAGAAGTTTTTATGATCTGCCGCCACAGGTTAAAAATTTTGGTAAGTACATGCAACAAGCAGGATTTTATACAGTAATCGGAAAAACTGATTTTAACTTTAATTTTGAAGAAGGTGCCGAAGGTGGATATGATGCTAAGATGACCTTTGGATCTAAGGACACTCCAACTTTTGCAACAGATATAATAGAGAAAATTAATCAAGCAGAAGGCAAGCCAGTATTTATGCTTCAAACCAATGCTAGTACGCATCAATCTCAATATGGATACACCGACAATACTGCGGAACACAGATCTAGTATGCCTCGTTTGAAAGAAGAAGAGCATCAGGTTCGTGAAACGATGGAGATTCCGGGATATCATTTTAAAACTGCAGAAGCAGATGAAATATGGGCACAGTATCATGAAAAAATGACTTCTATGGATAGAATGTTTGGCGAGGCAATAGATGCAATTAAGGAAAAAGGTTTATATGATAATAGCATAATTATTTTTGTAGGAGATAATGGTCATGGAATTCCGGGAGGCAAGATCAATCTATGGAATGAAGGTGTACACGTTCCTATGTTAGTGCACGTTCCAAAAGAGATTGAAAATCAAATTAACACTTATGATTCGCCGACTGGAAAAGTTTGTGATCGCTTGACTTGTTTTATAGACTTTTTACCTACCGCATTATCGATCAATAAAGAAGAAATTCCTGCAATTTTGCAAGGTAAAGCATTTTTGGGTGATAAAAAAGTTGATGATGTAAAAGAGATCTATTCATTTGGTGCAAGATGCGACGAGGGATTTGAAAACTCCAGAAGCATCCATGAAAAAGATTTGGTTTATGTTTGTGACTTTGCACTTAGCCATAGAAAAAAACTCAATGTGTATCAAACTGTTCAATCACCATGGTTCAACCGTTCTATGATAGAGCAAGGATATAAGCATAACATTGATGATACCGACAGACGTGCATTGTTCCGACAGATGCCTCGCGTATATGAGCAACTGTTTGATCTAAAAAACGATGAAAATTCGTTAGAAAACGTTGCTAAACAAAGACCAGCAGAGACATTGAGATTGCGCGACAAAATGTTTGAATATATTGAAACGTATAGAGATGATGCATTAATCGAGGAAGCGCTGATGGATGAGTTTATTAGAGAAACTGGACTAACAGCATATGAAATTCTTCAAAATGATAAATATTATCCTGTAAAAGAATGTATTCAGCTATGGAAAAATGGAATGGAAGGCAAGGAATTAGACCAAAATGTTACAAATCCTGCCCTCAAGTTGTTGCTTACTAAATTTATGTGTGACAAAGATGGCTCATTTGATAAATTTATAAATGATGAATATGAGACCGTGCGTGTATATAATGCATTTAGAATTGGCAATACTAAAGTGGTAGAAGACGTTGCAAAAATTACCAATAATTATGTTTTGGCTATGTTTATTTTGGATCTTATGTCAAATACAAGAGACGAGCGATTTGAAGAAGCGTATAGAATAATTTCTAAGCGTGTATATGTAGAAAAATCGTTGATAGGAAATGCTCGTTTTAAGGCAGCAATGGATTCTGCAGTAAATATGATTGCAGCTAGAATTGATACGACAATTCCAGAAGGTATGAGTGATAAAGAGCTTTGGAAAGAAGATAAATGGACTAAGACAAAAATGGTATTAGATGCACTCGACTTACAATAATAAATGTAAAAACCTAAAGGATACGGTAATTCGTGTCCTTTTTTAATTTTAAGATAAAGGATAAGATATGAGTTTAGAAGGAACAGTAGAAGATATTATTTATCAAAGCGGAGAGAACGGATATGCTGTTATATTAATTATGTATGAAGATGAGAAGGTGGTGTGTACTGGATTATTGATTGAACTTAAGGTTGATGATGAAGTAAAATTATTTGGTGAATATATGATGCATCCATCGTATGGAAAGCAATTTAAAGTCAGCTCATTTGTAAAGTTAGAGTCTAAAAAAAATTGTGGTATACGAAAAATTTTGAGTTCTGGATTGATATCTGGCGTTGGTGAAAAATTAGCAAAAAAGATAGTAGATAAATTTGGAGAAAAAACTTTTGAAATTATTGATCAAGAACCAAGTAAATTGACTCAAATACCTGGAATATCAAAAGAAAAAGCATATAGTATATCAGAGCAATATAAAAGTGAGTATGAGTTGAAAAATGTTATGTTAGCTCTTAATGAATATGAATTTTCTGCAGTGATGGCAATAAAAATTTATGATAAATATAAGGAAAAGACACTAGATGTGTTGAAAGAAAATCCATATGCCTTGGCGAGAGACATAGAGGGGGTAGGCTTTACCAAGGCTGATGAACTTGCAAAAAAGATAGGCGTTGAACGAGAGCATTGGGGACGTATAAAAGCTGGAATATTGTTTGTTTTAAATGCTATTAAATCAGACGGGAATACATGCTGTTCCAAAGTATTTTTGGAACAAGAAGTTATGAGATTGTTAGATGTAGATATAGAATTGGTAAACAATGCTATGGAAATGTTGAATTTAGAGAGAAAATTGGTAATAAAAGTATATGATTCAGAAGTGATGGTCTGTAATATAGCATTATATTATAAGGAACAAGAAATAGCAAAAAGATTGATGATATTGGCATCAGCAGAAAAAAAATTGAATGCGAACTTTGATGTTAGAAAAGAAATGGCACAGACGGAGCGGGAGTTGAAGATAGATTTAGTAAAAGAACAGCGAGAGGCAATAATAAACTCAATGGTTAAAGGGGTAACAGTTATTACGGGAGGGCCAGGCACAGGTAAAACAACAATAATAAAAGCTCTAATTCACATGGTAGCTAAGCTGGATGAGACTGTATTGCTAGCGGCGCCAACAGGGAGAGCTGCAAAGAGAATGGAGATTGCAACTCAAGCAGAAACAAAGACGATTCATCGGTTGTTAGAAATTGCTTTTAATAAAGATAAAAGTTTTGAGAGTCAATTTTTTTGTAGAAATGAAGATAATCCTCTGGAGACAGATGTTCTAATAGTAGATGAAATATCTATGGTTGATATATATTTGATGGATTCAATTTTAAAAGCGCTTCGATGTAACCAACGATTGGTATTAATTGGAGATACTGATCAGCTGCCATCTGTGGGGGCAGGCAATATTCTTAGAGATATAATAAAGAGTGGTAAGATTAAAGTGATAAGATTGGAGCAAGTATTTCGACAAGCTAAAGAGAGTGCAATAATAATCAATGCACATAAAATCAATCATGGTGAAGAGATCATCGCCAATAAGGAGAAATCAGATTTTTTTATTATAGATGAAAAGACACAGAATGATGTAAAGAATACGCTAGTAGATCTGATGACAAAGAGATTGCCAGCAAAGTATGAAGATTTGGATGTTATGAAAGATGTTCAAATTTTGGTACCGATGAGAAAGGGACTTTTGGGAGTACATGAATTAAATGGAGTGATGCAAAACGCTTTAAATTTAAAAAGTGACGATAAAGAGGAGTATGAGTATAGAAATACTCTCTATAGAGTTGGTGATAAAGTAATGCAAACGAAAAATAATTATAATTTAATCTGGAAAGTACCTGCAGGCAGTGGTCTTGTGGTTGATGAAGGTATGGGAGTTTATAATGGAGACATGGGGGTTATTAAAGAGATCGATAAATATGAAAAAGTTATTACTGTGGAGTTTGACGGTAAAAAGCGAGTAGATTATGAATATGCTAATTTAGGTGAATTAGATTTATCTTATGTTACCACGATTCATAAATCTCAAGGGAGTGAATATCCGATTGTAATACTTCCGTTGTTTTCGGGGCCGACAGTGCTCCTTAGTAGAAATTTATTATATACGGCAGTAACGCGCGCAAAAAAAATGGTTATAATAGTTGGAAATCGGGAAACAATAAGAAAAATGATTAGCAATAATAAAGAAGTTGAGAGAGATACTTCGTTGTTACATCATTTGAGGTCGAGCATATGATAAAGAAATTAATTTATCCTAATTTATGTGCTTTATGCAAGAAGTTAATACCAGAGGGTCATATTTGTAATAGTTGCCAAACAAAATTGCTAGAAAGTAATTATTGTCCGCGGTGTAAAAAAATGGTTAAAGAGTATGAGTGTCCGCATTGTGAATCTGATATAATAATAGGATTGTTACGATATGAAAAAGGTGCAAAAAGAGCTATTGCAAGATGGAAATATACAGGTGTGCGTAAATATGGAGATGTTTTTGCAAAGGAATTTAGTTATAAGCTAGATGAAGAAGAGATAAAAAATATCGATGCTTTTATTCCGGTGCCAGTTTCAAAAAACAGATTAAATAGAAGAGGATTTAATCAGGCGGCAGATTTATCACAAAGCCTTTCAAAAATTTTAGGAATAAAAACTTTGGACATTTTGCAACGTAATAGAAAAACTAAAGCACAATCTAAATGCACAATAGAAGAAAGAATAGAAAACATTGCAAATTCTATTAACGTAATTGATCAAGCTGACGATATATTTTTTGTAAACAGCGTCAACATTGCAATTGTAGATGATATTTATACAACAGGGAGTACTATCAGAGAATGTGTCAAAGTACTACGACAACGCTATGAAAATATTAAGAAAGTGTATGTTTTCGTTGTTTGTATAACATGAAGGATGGAGGCGTTTTATGGCAATAGAAATCAAAACTTGTATGAGATGCAAGAAAATATTTCAGTATCAGGGTTATGGTAGAAGAATTTGTACGCAATGTGTTAAAGAAGAAGAAAAACAATTCGAAGAAGTTAAAGAGTATATTAGAGACAACGAAAAAGCAACGATTAAACAAATTCATGAAGATTTAGGTGTTTCTCCAAGATTGATTGAAGAGTTTATCGCTTCTGGTAGACTTATACTATCCGCTAGTTCTCCGATTACGTTAACATGTCAAATGTGTGGAGATGAAATTAAAAAAGGCAAGGTTTGTGACAAATGTAATAAAGAAATAATGCGCGATACAGAAGCGGGGTTAAAAAATACTCCAGTACAATCTAAGAGACCCTCTGGGCCAGCAACGGGCGGAATGTTTAGCCGCAGATAAAATTGCTTAAAGTTCTGTAAAAATATGCCGATATAAATTATAAGCAGATGAAATAATTCAAATAGGAGGAACCTAGATGCGTATTGGCAATATAGACAAGATAACCCAGATATACCAAAACCAAGCGGGGCAAGCCAAAAGGCAAGTCCCCTCACCAAAAGATGAAATCGAAATATCGAATGAAGCCCAAGTTCTTGGAACTGCATTTAAAGCGGTTAAAGAATCTCAAGACGTTAGGATGGATAGAGTCAATTTTTTAAAAGAACAAATTCAAAACGGGACATATGACGTTAGTGCAAAGGATGTAAGCGAAAAGATTCTTAATAAGCTTATCGTATAAATGAGACAATAGTAAGGAGACAATATGGCGGGGATTGCACACGAACTAGTTAATGTTTTAAAAGAACAAAAAGAATGCTATGAAGGTCTATATACTTTGGCTACCTATAAGGCAAAAGCAGTGGTGGAAAAGGATATAGACTTTTTAAAAGAAGTGGTAAGTAGAGAAGAGGAATTTATTGGTAGAGTAGACATTTTGGATAGAAAGCGAGAAGAAACCTTTAAAGATATTTCTCAAGTAACAGGGTTAAATTTAGAAGATTTGACTCTTACAAAAATTATAACCAAAATAGGCCCCGAACAAGAAATCTGTAAGGAGCTTATTAATATACGAAAAGAATTGCTTGCAGTTATGGAAAAAGTAAAAAATCAAAATAATAGAAACAAAAGATTGATTCAACAATCGATGGATTTTGTGGAATTTACTTTAAATGCTATACAAACGACCAGACTTCAGGGAATAGAAGTTGGGTATTCTAGACCAGGATATGAAAATGTACAAGAAATGCGGCGCGTATTTGATGCGCGCAAATAACAGAAAGTTACCGAAAAGATAACTAGAGATAGAACTAGAGGGGGATATAATATGAACTTAACTACAACAGTATCAGGCCTAACTGCGGCTCAAAAAGGCTTGATGGTTACTGGGCATAATTTAGCGAATATAAATACACCAGGCTATACAAGGCAACAATTGCTCCAACATGAAACAGGGTATCGAGATGTTAGAAAGTATGGGGGCTATACTCAGCAAGTTGGTATGGGTGTATCCGAAACAGAGATACGACAAATCAGAGATAACTTTGCAGATGAAAGGTATAGGCAAGAAAATGCAAAGCTATCATTTTATCAAACCCAAAATACTACAATTAATGAGATAGAAACTATTCTGGATGAACCTAATGGAGAGTCATTAAGCAAAGTTTTGGATGCCTTTTGGGGACAAACGCAAAAGCTCGCTACTAATCCAGCGGGATTGGAAGAGAGAATGACTTTTATTCAGAACGCAAATGTTTTGATAAAAAAGGTTAACTATATTCAAGAGAGCTTGCAGGATTATCAGACAAATTTAAATATGCAAATAGTATCTATGGTTAGAAGAGTTAATGAGTTAGTAGATGAAATTCATACGTTAAATGAGAAGATAGTAGAAGAAGAATTAAACGGTGTTGCAAATGCCAATGACTATCGAGATAAAAGAAATAACGCACTAGACGAACTTTCAGGATATATCGATATTAATTATGCGGAGCAACCAGACTCGACTGTAATAGTAAAAATTAGTGGGAGCAATGGAACTGCATTGTTAGAAGGTGGATTTATCACAAAGATTGATCTAGAACAAACTGCACCTAAAAGTCCGTACGTAAATCCGATTATTAGAAATACAGGAGATGCTTTGTTTGATTTTACCGTGACTTCTGATACGATCAAAGAAGCGGTAACTGCAGCCAATGGCAATGATTCGGGGGCATTAAAAGCGTTACTAATTTCGAGAGGATCAATACCAGCCAACGCTGCAACTGAATGGGACGATATCGCGATTAATGATAACTATAGTGTAGATGCAGAAGGAAATTCGTTTATTATTCCAGAGCTTCAAAAGAAATTAGACGTATTTACAAAAGAAATTGTAATGATGATGAATGAAAGTTTTTCGGGATATGGCGTTGGATTAGAAAAAGGGATTATAGGACCTCCTATTTTTGTTCCTATTTATAAGGCACCAGCAGCTCCTGACATGACAAAGATAGCGGTTGATATGAATAATATTACTCAGGCAGATATAGATGCTTATAATTATGAAATGCAACAGTACTATACAGCTATAGAACCTCATCTGACTGCAATGAATATTGAAGTTAATACTAAACTGCTTGCAGAAGGTGGGTATAACCATTTGGGAACTGTACCTATTGTAGATAGCGATGGAAATCCAAATAATCCAGGAAACATAGGCAGTAATGAGTTGGTTCAAGATTTTTTAACTAAATGGGGAGAGCCAAAGACTTGGTATGATGAAGTAGATCCCGCAACGGGAGTGAAACCTAAATCGACACCAAAGAGTAAATTTTTGAATGTAACAGATTTCTATGCAGAACTGGTTACAGATATTGGTCAAAAGGGATATATATATTCGAATAAAGCTGCGGAGAAAATGGAGGCAGTGGAAAGCGTAAATAATGAGCGTTGGTCTATGTCTGCTATTTCACAAGATGAAGAACTTTCGATGATGATGAAATATCAATATGCCTATAATGCCTCAGCAAGGATGTTAACCGTGCTAGATGGAATGATGGATGTTGTTATAAATAAGATGTAACAGGGGGAAAAAATTATGGCTTTCGGAGAAATTACAGTTGCTATGTCAGGATTATTTGCAGCTCAACAAGGACTATCTGTTACGAGTAGCAATATTAATAATATAAATACACCAGGATATTCTAGGCAAGAGATAAAGCAAGAAGCATGGAATCCACTGCCTGGTGGTGGGGTTGGTATGATAGGTACAGGGACTACGGTAACAGGTGTGGAGAGGGTTAGAGATCCATTTTTAGATCAAAAAATATGGAAGTATAGCGATATGCTTGGTGAGTATTCAATAAAGGAAGAACAGACGGCTATAATAGAGAATATTTTTGGAGAGCCCAAAGATGAAGGGTTTACTAAAATATATACCAATTTTTTTAATGGCTTAGATGATCTATCTAAAGATCCAAATACCACAGAAAAAGCTAGTGCACTCAGGCAGTATATGATTGGGTTTGCTGATTATTATAATGAAATGGCATCCGGGTTGTCTGAAACACAGTCAGATATAAATGCGCAGTTGAAGATTACAGTGGATCAGATTAATCTTATGGCAAGTAGGGTGCAAAGTTTAAATGGTCAGATTCAAAATTATGAATTGCACGGAGGAAAGATTGCAAATGAACTTAGAGATCAACGTGATCATTGTGTTGATCAACTATCGCAGTTTGTGAATATTGAGGCAAAAGAAGTGGAAATGCATAAGCCAGATGGAAGCGTCGAGAAACAGTTTCAGGTGTATGTGAATGGGCAAACTTTGGTAGATCACAAAGATATTAGATTGTTAGAAGTGGAGCCTAGAGAAACTAAGAAGCACCCGAGAGATATCGATGGATTGTATGATATTGTATGGGATGATAAAGCTGTATTTAATACTACATCAGAATATTTTTCTGGAAAATTAAAAGGGTTGCTAGATGTACGAGATGGGCAGGGTGCAGGGTTAGATCCAATTACGCATAAGCCAGTATATACGGGGATACCATATTTTCAGGATAGGCTGGATCGGTTTGTGCGAGACTTTTCAAAAGAATTAAATAGGATTTATAACCAAGGAGATATTATAGATGCAAATGGCAATAGAGAGCAAATACTAGATGATTTGGGTAATCCTGTATATGCGTTATTTTCGTATCGAGATGAGGATACAAGCGCTATTATAGCATCTAATGATCCAAATTTTGACTATAATAAAATGACGGCAGAAAACTTCTCAACATCATTAGAAATAATAGAGAGTGACAAGAATATACGTACGAATTATGAACATAGAATGGATGTTATAAACGACCCTAAATTAGATCCACCATACAATTCGGAAATATATTATAATCCCAATCCAGGGAATAATGATTTGTTGCTAGATTTGATGGATCAACAAAATAATCAGGATGTTTTTAGCCAAGGTACGCCAACAGACTATATGATTTCTATATTTAGTGCGATGGGAGTTAATGCCAGTGAAGCACAGATGTATGCCAAAACTCAAAGCAATATAATATCGGAAATTGAAAATCAGAGAATGGCAGTTTCTGGGGTTGACAATAACGAAGAGTTTATGAATTTGATTAAATACAATATGGCGTATCAGATATCGGCAAAAGTTATGTCTACGCTGGATAACATATATGATATTACAATAAACAGGATGGGTAGCTGGTAATAGGGGGACAATAATATGAGCATGAGAATAACTAATAATATGGTACAGTATGGCGCAATGAATGCACTGTTTAACAATATGGAGCAATTAGACAAAATATATATGCAAATGAGTACATTAAAAAAAATAGAGCGTCCATCTGATGATCCGATAATAGCAGGTCGTTCGTTAAAACTGAGAATTGATGTAACAGAAGCGGAGCAATATGAGCAAAATACTAAAGAGGCAATGAGTTGGATGGAAATCTCTGATGGCGCTATCTCTAACATGGAAGAGATTTTAAAAGAAGTGAAGACGCGACTAAACCAAGCATCAACAGGAGCATTGACTCAAGAAGATAAAGAGAAGATTCTGTCTGATATATTGCAGCTATCGGAGCAAATTAAAGATGAGTTAAATACATCGTACGCAGGACGGTTTGTATTTTCGGGGCATAAAATTGATCAGCCAGTTTACTATGATGTAGATACTACTTTGACAAAAGATATTACCAGCTCTATAGATATCCAATTATCAGAAGATATGAAGGTTGGAATAAATGGATTAACTTTAACTTCACCTATGGTTGTACCAAAGGCGACGACATTAGGAGGAACACCATATGCCGCGGGAGAGGAAGTTCCGGCAAACACAATATTTAACCCAGGAGAGGTTGTTCCTAAGGGATCGTTTATTCCGAAAGGAACTGTGTTCACAGCAGAGACAGAAATTCCAGCCAGTACTGCAAATCCCGATGTTGTAGGTAATACGGCAGATCAGGATATTAGATATGAAATTGGCGTTGGGATCGAGCTAGAAATTAACGAAACACACCTGAGTGATATTTTTGTAGGAAACTATGAAAAAGTTGTAGATAATATCGTAGAGGCAGTGGAGATGGATGATATAGAAAGATTATCTGCTCTTATAGAAGATATTGACAAGACAAGAAGTGCTCTTTCGGAACGTATGGCAGATGGAGGAAGTAGGCAGGTGAGGTTGGAAATGACTCAGAGGAAAATGGCAGAGGATCAGGTAACTTTTACAGAGTTGCTATCAGAGACAGAAGATGTGGATATAGAAGAGATATTTGTGGAATTTAATGCACAAATGATGGTTTACCAAAGTGCACTAAAAGCATCTTCTCAGGTAGTAATGAATACTTTAGCCGACTATATCTAAAATATAATAAAACTTTTAATCTGCAAAGGGCGTATACTGCGTCCTTTTTTTTGTTATACTAATAAATAAAGCAACACAGAAAGGGATGACTATGGAAAAGATCATTAGGTTTAATAAAGGGATATTAGGTTTTGAGGAGTATAAGGATTATTTGATTTTGGAGGATGAAAGCAATAGACTATATTATTTGCAAGTAAAAGAAGAGCCACGAATAGAGTTTATTATATTGTCACCGAGTTTGTTTAAGTTAGAATATAGTCCAGAAATTAATGAAGAATATTTTGAAGAGGTGGATGCAACGAGCGAAGATGAGTTAATTTTATATGTAATTGTAAAATTGGCTAAAGATGAAAATGATATAACAGTAAATATGCAAGCCCCTATACTAATTAATGTGAGCAAACGTCTGGGAACTCAGGTAATAGTGGAAGGAGAAAAATATCAGACGTGTGAAAAATTAAAAATACTGTTAGGAGGGGTTCTATGTTAAATTTAACCAGAAAAGTAAATGAGGCTATCATAATTAATGATAATATCATTATTGAAGTGTTGGAAACAAGAGAAAGTAAGGTGAAATTGGGATTGATTGCTCCGAAAAATATAAAAATATTGCGAAAGGAAGTTTATGACGAAATCATTAAAAGTAATAAATCTTCCATAAAGAATGAAAGTGAGATAGCTACGTTAAAAAATTTGCTTAGTAAAGAATCGATTCAGGAGAGTTAAGATATGATTTTACAGCCAAAACACTTTGAGAAGTTTATATGTATAGGTGCTGCGTGTAAATATAATTGTTGCCAAGGTTGGAGAATTCGGATAGATGTGGAAACATATGCAAAATATAGAAATCTAATTGATTTTGCGCAAGAATGGCAAGATAAGATAAATTTGGATAATAAATCCATTAAACTAAAAGAAAGTAATCAAGAATGTAGTTTTTTGGGACAAGATAAGTTGTGCGAAATATATAAAAAATTGGGACCAGATAATATGCCAGAAATATGTAAGCAGTTTCCGAGATATTATAGAATTTTTGGAGATAAATGGACCCAAAGCTTGGATTTGGCGTGTATACCGGCTATAAAGTTGCTACTAACTTCTGTTGCACCAATAGAATTTGTTTATAGTGATAAGGAAGAAAAGCCGAATGTGTATTGGATTAGACTAAAATGGGAAGATTCAAAAGTAAAAAAGTTTCATAATCAGTTAAATGAAATCTGTATAAAAATGATCCAAGATAGAACATATTCACTGGAGGAGCGACTGCTGTGGGTAGCGAATTTTCTGGAGTATGTGGATCAAAATGAAGAAAATACATTTGATCTAATGGATGAAGTGGTAGTAGATGATAGTGAAGATTTTATAGCGGGGAAGACAAATTTAAAAATGGCTATTTATAGCGAAATTGTTGATGATATGTTGAAGGTATGTGGACAAAAAAATAAAGATATAATATTTAAAGATTATGAGGAAAAATTGAAATATTTCAAAATGGAGATATTAGAAAACAAAGATCATAAACCGAAAAAGCTGTTTTATAATTTAATTAAAAATTCGAAAACTTTTGTGAATTATAAGAAGAATAAAAGTTATAATCATATAATAGAAAATTATATAGCATACAAAATGTTTGTCCAAGATTTTCCAGTAGGGGCAGCTATGACTACTGATGAGCTGCGAATGCTCTTATTTAAATTAGACATTATTAATCTAAATATATTAGTATTGAGTTTTTATAATAAGAGTTTAGATATAGAAGAAGTTATTGTAGAAGCAATATATTTTTTTGAAAGAATTGTAATGGGAGCAAAAATATCTACTATTATGTATCCTAGTTGGAATCGTTGGTTTAAAAATAACTCATTATTTGCTACTATAAAATTTATGACAAATTAACTGCCAGAAATTTGGTAGTTTTTTTATGTATAAAAATTTTAAATCTGGGCAATAACTGAAAGAGTACATAAAAATATCCAATATGAAGGAGGAGCTTGGATGAAAATTGATAAACACACTGTTATTTTATCTGCTATACTGGTAATTTTATTTGGGATGGCCGTAGTATTTGATACTTTGTTGTTTGCTAAACAAGCTAGTGAACTTTTGAAAGACGATGTAATTCGCTTTCATGTGCTTGCAAACAGTGATTCAGCAGAAGATCAACAGTTAAAGGAAGAGGTTCGAGATGCTGTTATGAAATATATGGAACCATTTTTGGATACTGCAGATTCTGTTGATGAAAGTAGAAGATTACTGCTAAAAAACATAGATGCGATGCAAGCTGTTGCAGAAAATGTTGTTACTTCGCGTGATAAGAATTATGATGTAAGAGTAGAGATAGCCCAAGTGCAGTTTCCAACAAAAAAGTATGGGGATATAATCTTTCCTGCAGGAGTTTATGAAGCCTGTCGAGTTTTAATTGGAGAGGCTTCCGGCGCAAATTGGTGGTGCGTAATGTTTCCGCCATTATGTTATGTAGATGCTTCAATGGGGGTGTTGCCTTTGGAAGGAAAAGAAGAACTTGAGAAAAACTTAACTGATGCTCAATACAAAATTGTTGCATTTCAAAAGGAAAAACCATATAAAATAAGATTTAAGCTATTAGAATGGCTAGAAGGAGTTTTGAATTAGATGAATAAGATTGCTACACCAGGAGGTACCAAGGCGGTACTATCGAAATATCCATTTATATTGAAAAAGAAATATGGACAAAATTTTTTAATAGATGAGCACGTATTAACTAAAATTATTTCTGCTGCAAATATTTCAAAAAATGATTGTGTATTGGAAATTGGCCCAGGAATAGGAAGTGTAACACAAGAGCTTCTTGAACATGCTCAAGAAGTAATTGCAGTAGAGATAGATAAAGAATTGATTCCTATTTTGAATAATCAATTTGGTTCATACGATAATTTTGCATTAATAAATGAGGATTTTTTGAAGTTGGATTTGAAAGAAGTTTTGAAAGGAAAAACAAACATAAAAGTGGTTGCAAATTTACCATATTATATTACGACGCCGATTATTATGGCGCTCTTAGAAAGTGAATTACCATTTATTAATATAACTGTGATGGTACAAAAAGAGGTTGCAGACAGAATTACTGCACTTCCAGGAACGAAGGAATATGGATCAATTTCTGCTAGTATAGCATATTATGCAAAGGTGAGATTGGTTGCAAATGTACCTATGCATTCGTTTTTGCCGCGTCCAACAGTAAATTCAGCCGTGATAGAGCTTGAGTTATATAGAAATCCGCCTGTAGATTTAAAAAATAAAGAGGTGTTTTTTAAAGTGATTAGGGCAGCATTTTCTCAAAGAAGAAAAACTATTTTGAACACGCTGTCAAATAATTTTAATATTGATAAAAAACAACTCAAAAATCTCTTGGAGGTTGCGGATATAGCAGAAAACGTTCGCGGAGAAACTTTAGGGACTAGTGAATTTGCAATTTTATCTAACTTGATTTGTTCTACTCAATAAACTAATTCATATATATGTAATATTAAGTGATTATAATGTAAAGGAGAGCGAGTTATGTCCGCAAATACTTTTATTAATCTAGAAGAAAACATCAGTGGTTATTCTAATAATGGAAAGCCTGTAACAGGTCATATTACTATTGGAATGCCTGGTCGAGTGAAATTATATGTAGACAATTTAAAAGATTCTGAGACAAATAATTATGTCTGTTATCTTATGAGTAAATCGCAAAATAAAGCTGTACGATTAGGAGAGCTAACTAAGCCTAGCCAAAATAAGCAATCAACGTTTAAAATAGACCTAAAGGATATTGGCGGAAAAGGCTTGGTGCGACAAGATATTGATGGAGTTGCTGTAGTTATTGAAGGAGTGAGTATAGGAAATACACAAATTGTTCTTACCGGTTTTGGGGGAGCTACATACTCACCTTCTCCATTAATACAACGTGCTTTGCCAAAACCAGCTAATGCAGATGAGACAAGATATAAAAGGGAAAATACTGGAAAATATGTCGAAACGACAAAAGTAGAGAAGACATTGACACCTAAAGAAAGTGTTGCAGTAGATAAAAACAATAAAGTATTAAACACTGCTAGTCCGGCTAGCAATATTCAGGGAGCAATCAATGAGGTAGATAAAATTTTAGGAATAAACCAAGCTGACAAAAAAATAGAAGATATAATAGTACAAGGTGCAGACGTCGCGATAAAAGAAATAGATAATAATACTGATATGATTGTTAATGATATAAAAAAGGCAATTGCATTAGAGGTTGAAAATCAAGAAAAAGATGGCAATATGAAAGTGCTTGATGTTAAGCATTTGATAGAAGAAGGAATTCAAAAGAAGATTAAGTATTTGCTAGAAAGTAATCAATCAAACGAATTAACTGAATTGATAGGAAAAGTCGTAAAAGAATTGGTATGCGACGGAAAATTGGTGTGTGATCCACCGCCTGATGCTAACAAAAAAATAATAGACGACCCTACAATTATGCCGGCATCAAAAACAAGTCCAATGATGCATATACCTGGTATGTCTTCTGTAGAAGAGCAAATTTTGATGCACGTAAAACAAATGGCTGATAAGTTAGAAAATTTTGAAAATAAGAGTGTTAATGCTGGATTTAAATTAGATGATATTATTTCGATATCAGAAAAAATAGAAAATTTGGTAAAAACATTAAATTTATCAATGCCAACCCCGGCGCTACAGCATGAAGTGAATGTTGAACCGGTTGTGATGCCTGCAACAGATTTGACAGCAGTAGAAGCAATGGATTCATTGAAAATAGCGAAGCCAGTTGCATCAGGTGCAACACCAATGACTTCATCAGAAATAGTAAAGCCGATAGCTCCGGCAGCAACACCAATGGCTCCGTTAGAAATGGCAAAGCCGGCAGCAACACCAATGGCTCCGTTAGAAATGGCAAAGCCGACAACTCCGGCAGCAACACCAATGACTCCGTTAGAAATGGCAAAGCCGACAACTCCGGCAGCAACACCAATGGCTCCGTTAGAAATGGCAAAGCCGACAACTCCGGCAGCAACACCAATGACTCCGCTAGAAATGGCAAAGCCGACAACTCCTGCAGCAACACCAATGGCTCCGTTAGAAATGGCAAAGCCGACAGCTCCTGCAGCAACACCAATGACTCCGTTAGAAATGGCAAAGCCGACAACTCCGGCAGCAACACCAATGACTCCGTTAGAAATGGCAAAGCCGACAACTCCGGCAGCAACACCAATGACTCCGTTAGAAATGGCAAAGCCGACAACACCGGCAGCAACACCAATGAGCAACCGCTAGAAATGGCAAAGCCGGCAGCTCCTGCAGCAACACCAATGACAACAACTTCACCGGAAATAATGCCTGATATTCCAGCGGCAAATCCAGAAATGGTTCAAATAACACCATTAGTTAAACCGGAGAGAGTACAAACGACGCCATTAGTCAAACCAGAAATATCGGGTATTAACTTAGAAGATATTATAGAGTTTACAAACCTAATTAAAGGATTGATTGGTGATAAGTCAAAGTCTAATGATAAGAAGGTTGATTTTCAAGAAATTTTGAATATAGTAAGTGCAGTAACAAAATCAGATCAAACAAGTGAAAATACAACAATTGATCCCAAGGTAGTTGAAAATGCAAATGAAATAATTCGAGATCTTGTGAGTCAAAAGCCAGTTTCTGCAGGTGCAAATGCTGAAAACGCAGATTGTGGATGCGATAAGTCGGGAAAGACTGTTGATGAACAATTTAGTGAGGCAATGAATTTTTTAATCAAAACATTCCAGAATAAAAAGGATGTTGAACCCAAAGAAGGCGATGTAGGATTTTTAAAAGATCAGATAAATGCTAAATCTGGGTTAGATAAAAAGGCAGAAATAGAGACATTGATACAGACAACATTAAATAAAGATAATAAGAAAGTAGATATTGAATTGGAAAATTTGCTAAAAAGGATAGAAGCCTTTAAAAAAGCGAATCATATGAATGCAATGCAACCGAAAACGGAAAGACCAGAAAAAATTGTGGGTAAGTATGAAAATAATCCTGTAGTAATAAAAGATAACAATAAGACTATAGAGCCACACATTAACATTGCAGTTGTTCCAATAGAAGTGGGAAATATAGGAATAGGAGACAATAAAACAATAAACGTCGAAGATAATGCATTGGTAAAAAAAAATTTAATTTAGACAGAGACGAAATTTTGATTGAATTTGATGAAGAAGAGACAGAATGGGATGATGATGAACCGCTAGATGACCTAGCATCATTGTATAAAATTAGTAAGGCAGTTGATATGGATGAATTAGATGAATTAGAAATGCTTGATGTTGCTGAAGATATGAAAGATGATTTAGACAGTAATTTTAGAGATATAGTTGTCAAAGATGAGGTTGAAACATATAAAGGTGAATTTGATCAATTGAATTATTTGATGAAAAACAAGTTGAAGGCGGTACCATTTGACGGGCAATTTCCTGTAGATTGGGTAACAGTAATGCAAAGTGATTTATTGACATTACCTCAAATAAATGCAGAGTGGTTAAAGCAAGTAAAAAACATAAAGTCCTATAATTATTTTATATTGGGCAAAGATCAAGAACGAAATCAATTTTATGTTGGAATTCCAGCACTTGTATTTAAAAGTCAGAAAAAATTTCCAAAAGTTGACAATATTATAGAATTTGTGTTAAAGCAGCCTAAATCATCAAGATCAACCTGGTCTGGAAACGGATATTGGATAGCAACAATATAAGAAATATTATTGGGTCGTGCATTTGTAATGTGCGGCTCTATTTGTATTTGAAGACTAATACATCTAAACGTATTAGCCTCATTGTTTTAACTTTCAACTCGACGGACTTCATTGACATCATTGATATTAATAATTTTGCGGATAGCTTCTTCGAGTTGTCGTCTATGCGATATAATAAATTTGACATTAAATAGTAAGTCGTGAGTTTTAATTGATTTGACGTTAAGAGATTTGATATCAAGACTCATATCGTTTAGTATTTTTAAAATTTCGGCGACTATATTGGGTCTATCGATACATAATATCTGTATTTCGGTAATATACTGCATTTGTGGAAGCTCAGAATCTTGCCAACTTGCCTGACTGATGCGCTCTGGCTCGTTTTTCATTATATAATTAATGTTGGGGCAGTTGCTTTTGTGAATAGAAATGCCGCGTCCTCGAGTTATATAACCAATTATTTCATCGCCAGGAAGAGGATTGCAGCATTGAGCAAATTTTATGGCAATATCGCCAAGGTCATCTATGATAATTCCGCTTTTGCTTTTAACGTATTCTGTAGGTTGAATAAATTGATCTTCAAATCCTTTTAGGAGATCCTCGTCTTTAATAACTTCTTTGTTAGCCTTAATATTTTCGTCTATGAGTCGGCTTAAGACTTGTTGCTCTTTGATGCTCCCATATCCTATGGCTGCGTAAACTGCTTCCCAATTTTTTAAACCATAGCGCCTATAGACGTTAGTAGTAGCTTCTGGAGTAAGTAAAGAAGCGAGCTTATATGCTTTATGTTTTGCACTAGTTTCGAGCAAATCTTTACCTTTTAAAATATCTTCTTCTTTAAATTGCTTTCGAAACCATTGATTAATTTTATTGCGAGCTTGAGTAGTTGTAACAATGTTTAGCCAATCTCGGCTAGGACCCTTTTTGGAGGCAGAAGTGAGGATTTCGATTCGATCGCCATTTTTAAGAGTGGAGTCGAGGTTAACAATTTTATCATTTACTTTGGCGCCAGTCATTTTATTTCCAATATCAGAATGGATATAATATGCAAAGTCGATAGGTGTCGCTCCTGTTGGGATAGTAATTAGATCGCCTTTTGGAGAAAATACATATACTTGATCGGTATAGATATCTAAGTCAACTTTAATAGCAGAAATGAATTCCTCGTTATCGCTCATGTCTTTTTGCCATTCAAGAATTTGTCGAAGCCAAGCTAACTTTTCTTCCGAAGTATCCTGAAAAAGTCCTTCAATTTTGCCTTCTTTATATTTCCAATGAGCGGCAATGCCATACTCGGCTGTTCTGTGCATTTCCATTGTGCGGATCTGCAATTCAAAGGGAACTCCGTTTGGTCCCATTAATGTGGTGTGTAGAGACTGATACATATTGGGCTTTGGCATAGCAATATAGTCTTTAAATCTGCCAGGAATAGGAGTAAAGATGTCATGTGCAACTCCAAGTACTCCATAACAGTCTTTGACATCTTCTACTATCGCACGAACTGCAAAAAGGTCATAAATTTGATCTATAGTTTTATTTTGATTAACGAGTTTTTTGTAGATACTAAAAAAATGTTTAGGTCGACCCTCAACATTTGCTTTGATGCCAAGTTTATCTAGTTCGTTTCTAATTTTTACAACGATTTGATTAGTTATTTCTACTCGCTCTTGTCTTTTTTTGGCAATGGTTTTGACCAAATAATAATACATATTGGAATTTATATACCTAAGAGATAAATCTTCAAGTTCTGCCTTTAACTTACAAATCCCCAGTCGATTAGCAATAGGGGCATAAATATCCATAGTTTCTCTAGCTATTGCTTGTTGTTTTTCGGGAATCATATATTTGAGCGTTTGCATATTGTGGAGCCTGTCAGCAAGTTTAATCAAGACAACTCTAATATCCTGAGCCATAGCAATAAACATTTTACGATAGTTTTCTACTTGGAGTTCTTCTTTTTGTACTTTTTTATTAGTAGAATGATATTTAATTTGGCTAAGTTTTGTAACTCCATCAACTAACAATGCAACTTCTTTGTTAAAATTCAATTCTATATCTTCGAGAGTCATACTTGTATCTTCGACAACGTCATGTAAGAGTCCGGCTGTAATCGATTCGATATCTAATTCTAAATCTGCTAAAATCTTAGCAACTCCGAGTGGATGAATTATATATGGCTCTCCAGACTTCCTAAGCTGGCCATTATGCGCATTAGATGCAATATCATACGCTTTTTCAATCATACTAAGGTCATCAGACGGGTGATACGCCTGGATAGCTTTAATCAATTTTTCAAAAGTATTAGACATATCGTCCCTCCCTTCTTAATATTGCAATAAAGTTTCTACAATTATGTCTTTTAATAATTCTCTACCTTTAAGACTAGTAAGCTCAATTAAACATACAACCATTACAACTTCACCACCAAGTTTGGTAATAAGATCTACCATTGCCTTATTTGTTCCACCAGTTGCAAGCAAATCGTCTATTAAGATCACCTTTTGACCTGGCAAAATAGCATCCTGATGAATTTCTAAAGTATTTGTTCCATATTCGAGATTATAACTTTGTTGATATGTTTTATATGGAAGTTTACCAGGCTTTCTAATAGGAATAAATCCTTTTTTTAAATTGTAAGCAACGGGAACTCCAAAAATAAATCCCCGAGATTCAGGACCAACTACTAAATCAAAATCAACTTTACTGACGGTTTCGCAAAGTAAATCGATTGAATAAGCTAATCCTACAGGATCTTTCAAAAGAGTGGTAATATCTCTAAATAAAATCCCTTTTTCTGGATAATCTGGTATATCTCTTATAAGTGTTTTTAAATCCATTAATTATTCTCCTTTCAAAAACTGCGATAATTGATTAAAACGAGTAGAGTTTTCGAGCTTATTTTTTGTATAACTTTCAATTCTATAGTATATGCTATTATTGTTGTATTTATAAGACAAAAAACCAAGTTCACAAAATATGTCAATGATTTGTAAAATTTTGTATTCATTTAATTTTAGGGTAAAAGATAATTGGTTTAATGAAATATTATCAGCGGCATATTTTTTTAAATATTGAAAAACAGCAGCGCAATCACTATATGAAGGTATTAATTGAGTAATTTCATAATATGAAAGCCCTTTTAAATGTGTCATAGGAGAGTTTTGAAATTTCGTGTAAAGTTCCAAGTAATATAATGAAGTCGTTTCATTAGCAGATCTAATGGCCGTCATCATAAATTGGATAGTCGTTTTACCGTTCCATTCGTTTTTGGATATACTTCCGGCAATCTCTACTTCTTCGCCTTTATTCAAAAAATTACTTAATTGACCTTGTGAAAAAATAATAACGTCAAGGAATTTATTATTGTCTTCTAAAATAATTTTTAGATGCTCAGATCGTTTTCCCATGTGAATAATTTTGGAAATTTTGCCTTTAACCAATAAAATTGGGCTACTATTATTTTGACCACAAGGTTCTAATGCAGATAAGCTATTATACAGATCTATAGTTACTTCTGAGAGAGGAACTGTAGCATCGATATAAATTTTTGGCGTTAAGAGCTGTTTGTCAAGAATTTCATAATTAGCTTTATTTATATCTTCGGTAAAGTTTCTTATTTTGGAAGCAGATATTGTAAGTCCGGCAGCTTGTGTATGTCCTCCATATTTGATGAGGTATTGCTGTTGTTCAGTAATGGCATTAATAATACTGAAACCGTCGACGCTTCTGGCCGAGCCAACATATTTGTCACCATCAAGCGTGCAGACAATAGTAGGTCGATAATAGTGTTGCGATATTTTAGATGCAACTAATCCTAATACTCCATGATGCCAATCAGTACCAGTAATGACTAAAACTTTTTCTTTGGATAAGTCGATATTGTTTTTTACATATTCAAAGGCAGCGGTAACAATTTCGGCTTCTTTGGCTTTGCGTTTAATATTATTATTATCCAGTATCTGAGCTAGTGTGGCAGCTCTTTGGGTATCCTGCGTAGTAAATAATTCAATCGCAAGATTGGCATCAGACATTCGGCTTATAGCATTAATTCGAGGAGCTACTTGAAAAGCTATTGTATAGGAGGTGGTTGGTTGACTATTCTTATTTATTATGTTTAGCAATGCGCGCAAACCAGGATTGCGAGTATGCGTGATCAATTTAAGACCTAACGAAGCTATAACTCTGCTTTCTTGTAGCAATGGAACCATGTCGGCAATTGTGCCAATTGAAACTAAATCTAAATATTTATATACATATTCTTCTAAGCTAAGTTTTAGTGTCGTGGCTATGGCAGTAATAAGTTTAAATACAATACCAACACCAGCAAGATTTTGAGAAGGATATGTGCAATTGGGTCTTTTATAGTTAACTATACAATGTGCATCTGGAATTTGATCGAGACATTGATGGTGATCAGTTATAATAACATCTATCCCCTTACTGCGAGCAAAATCAACTTCGGCTATTGCTGTAATGCCATTATCAACAGTTACAATTAAATCGGTTTTATTATCGGCTAAATAAAGTATGGCATCAATATTCATACCATATCCTTCTGTAAATCTGTTAGGAATATAATAATTGACTTTGGCACCAACTTCTGTTAAAAACATATATAAAACAGATGTACTGGTAATGCCGTCAGCATCATAATCTCCATAGATAGTGATTTGCTGTTTTTGTGAAATAGCATCTAAAATACGAATCACGGCTTTGTCCATATCTAGCAACGCAAAAGGGTCATGAAGGTCTGCTATTTTAGGATTTAAGAAACTTTCTTTATCAGAATCGAGGATATTTTTTGCTGCTAATATATTATCAATAATACTTTTGTTTGGATTGTTAGAAAGAAATTTCCATTCATAATTGTTTGGAATCATCAGATCACCTCATAAAAAAGTATGGTCAAAAATCAAAAATTATAAACATAAAAAAAACGATAGAATGTTGAGCTCTTCTATCGTCTTATAAACTATTGTATAAAAAATAACTGCTAAGTCCTTAGAAAGTTACTTTGGAATGATATTAAACAAAACTAATCTATATTTATGCAAACTTTTCATCATGAAATACAGCATTAACTTTATATTTTAAAATTATATAATATAGATTATAATCGTCTGTGGTAGTATCCGATATGTTCGCCATATTGATTCGCTATGTTAGATAATTGGCTAGTTAAAGATTCGTCTGGAGGAGCAGTGTATTTGACTGGTCGAGAATAAATTTTGGAATCTTCTTTCTTTTTCTTTAAGGCTTCCTCGCGTTCTTTAACTCTTTCCGCAGCGATTTTTTCTTCTAGCTTAGAAATCTCAACATCATATGATTTAAGATCGGATTTGATTTCTACTAAGGAGCTACCGTTGGCTAAAGTTTGAGAAATCAATTCGTTTTTAATTTCTAAAATCTTGTCTTTTTGTTTTGAGAGTGTATCTATAACGGACATTGCTTTGCCTTGTTTAGAAATTGTGAAAAAATTTTGATACTTATCTTGAGATGTATTTGATTGAGACTGAGATTGAGAAGACGATTCAACTTGAGAATCATCACCATAATTTATTTTTCCATAAGTATTATTAACTCTATATTGATTTAACGCTTTTATGCTCATAGTAATACCCCCTGTGAAATTAAGTTTAGTAATATAATCTACACATGATATATCGACGAATTTAGATAATTCTTGATGATATATCTGTAAAATATATGATAATCGTAGTAAAACTGCAAAAAAAATTACAAAATGTGGGAATTAAATTGGTAAATTTTAAAAATTCGATAATTGGAAAATCAAGGAAATAACAATTTTGTCCCAAAAAGTAATGATTGTGGTATAAATAGCATATACTGATATAAGTAATACTATGAAGGGAGATAAAAATCATGGTAGATACAATATCAGAAGTATTGCCAAGGCATATAAAGAATATGATGCTGAAAATAAATCCTAGAATAATTAATGAATTAGAAGAAATTCGAATTAGAATTAGTAAGCCTATTATTTTGAGAACACATGATAATGAATTTGGAATTTTTGAAAATGGTGCTTGTAAGCCTAACAAAGGCTATTGTGCTAATAAAACAGATATAGATGGAATTTTAAAATTTGCTAGTGGATTTTCGATGTACGCAATAGAAGATGAATTGAGATCTGGATTTATTACTATTGCCGGCGGTCATAGAATAGGAGTTGTTGGTAGAGCAGTTATAGATAATAAAAATTTAAAAACAATAACAAACATATCAGCAATAAATATAAGAATTGCACGAGAAGTGGTAGGTGCAGGTAATAAAATTGTTCCATACATATATAAAAATAGAAAAATTTGTAATACGCTGATTGTTTCTCCGCCTAAATGTGGAAAAACAACAATTCTGCGAGATGTTATAAGAAATCTGAGTAATGGAGAAAGCTTGGATGTTTCTTATCACGTAGGAATAGTGGACGAGCGTTCAGAAATAGCTGCTTGCTATATGGGTATTCCACAAAACGATGTAGGAATTAGAACGGATGTATTAGATTCTGCACCAAAAGCTGAAGGCATTTTAATGCTACTTAGATCTATGTCTCCAGAAATAATTGCTGTAGATGAGATAGGACGAGATGAAGACTACAAAGCAATTTTTGATGCGTTGATTGTGGGAGTTACAGTTATATGTACAATTCATGGGAGCAGTTTAAATGATTGTTTAAATAAACCTCTATTAAAAGATATGTTAGATAAAAAATTATTTGAGCGAATCATTATTCTATCAAATAATCCAAAAGTAGGAACAGTTAAAGAAGTAATAGATGTTAGAAATAATTATAATATTATAAGATAGAATAATAAAAAAATTTTAAGAAAGGAGAAAATAGTATGAATACAATAGGGATGGCGTTAATATTGATATCATGTACACTTTGTGGTTTTGCATATGATGCCAATGAGAAAAAAAGAGTTCTACAGTTGGACGAGCTATTTTTGGGGTTTAACCTGCTAAAGAGTGAAATAGATTATAAGCTGACGCCTTTAATAGAGGCTTTGCAAGAAGTTGCGAGTCAAACTGAACAAGGAGTGGACAGGCTGTTTGGTTTATATTCACAAAAGTTGAATCAGCGGGATGAAATGGATACCAAAAAAATGTGGAAACAAACATTGATGGAAGCAAATCATTGGCTGCGACTAAAAGAAGAAGATTTAAAATTATTGGAATCTTTTGGCACAATGTCATCGCATTTTGATAGAGAGGTTCAACGAAATAACATCACCTGGTTACTCGAAAGTTTAAAGCAAAGACGAGATCAAGCAAATGAATTATATGAGAAGCGTAGCAAATTGTATCGTAGTATGGGAGTTTTAATAGGTTTATCAATAGTTATAGTATTAATATAGGGAGGTTATATGATGGATATTACATTAATTCTTAAGATTGCAGGTTTGGGACTTGGGCTCTGGGCAGTGCAAGAAATTTTAAAAAATTCTGGAATGGGCAAAGCCGCAGACTATGTTGGAATTGCTGGTACATTAGTAGTAGTAATGATTATGGTTAATGAAATAATGGGATTTTTTACTACAGTACAAACATTCTTTACATTTTAGGGTGGTGGTTAGATGAATATCTTACAATTAGTAAGTTTTGCGGCAATTGGAGTTGTAATAATTAAAATACTTGATGCCATTGGCTCAAAAGTTACAACATACATAAAAGTTTTAATAGGGCTATCAATTTTTGGATTTGCGTGTACGCAGTTAGATGTTATTTTTGATATAATCAGAGATTTGGCAAGTAAGATTAATATGGAAGGAACTTATCTAACGATTATTTTCAAGATTATAGGAATTGCTTATATTGCAGAGTTTGGATTACATTTATGTAAAGATGCAGGTGAAGAAGGCATCGGAAAAAAGATAGAATTTGCAGCAAAAGTAATGATTTTTGTAGTGGCAGCCCCTGTAATTTTAGCACTCATTGATCTTATCACTGGACTTTTATAAGGAAAGGGGACAACAATGCAAAAGATTAAATTGTTAATAGCGCTAGTTATTTGCCTCTTTGGAGTGTGTGAGACAATGGCAACAGAAGAGGCAGGGAGTATCAATACAGATTTAATTATAGAAACACAGCTAGAAATGTTTAATTGGGATGAGATTGAGAAGTTAGAAGCAGATCTTTCTCAAAACGTTCCAGAACTAAAGGACTTCGATTTAAAACATGAAGTTGGATTAGTTCTTAGTGGACAAAAAAAGTTTAATTTAGAAACAATATTAGAATTTATAAAGGATAGTATATTTGCAGAGTTTTTTACATATTTGAATGTAATCGTAAGATTTATTTTGATTGTGATAGTCTGCAACATGTTGAATAATTTAAGCGCTGCGTTCGATTCTAAAAACACAACTAAGATAGCTTTTTTTGTTTGTAATATTGTGATATTATATAGTGTAATGCAGTCTTTGGTATTAATAGTAGAGCTGGCACATAGAACGATAGAAACATTGCAAGGGATAATGTTAATCATGTTACCAACATTGCTAGCGTTTATGGCGGCGTCGGGATATATTGCAACGTCGGCCGCGATGTCGCCAGTAGTTATTGGAGCACTAAATATGATGGTATTTATAATACAAAATATATTGTTGCCTAACGTAGTGATAGTAGTAGTATTACAAATATTGAATCAGATGAGCAATGAATTTGAAATCAATAAATTAATAGCGTTATATTATAAAGTAAACAAATGGATTTTGGGAACAATATTTGGGAGTAGTATAGCAATACTGGGAATATATAGAATGTCGTTGCCGTTCACCGATGTAACAATGAAGCGAGTTGGACTATCGCTGTCTACAAAGTTGATACCAATCGTGGGAAATGCCGTAGGTGGTGCAGTAGACATGATTATCCAAATATCTGGAATGATTAAAAATGCATTTGGAGTAGGTGTAATTATTTTCATAGTAATAGTAATTGCAATGCCACTAATCAAAATCTTTGCGTATATATTTTTATATCATGTTGCGGGAGCAATTATTGAACCGCTTGGAGACAAGAAAATGGCAAAGATTGCAACAGATATTGCAAAGGGATGTGAGTTTGTAATGAGTTGCGTGGGTACTGTATCAATTTTGTCTATCCTGGCACTGGTAGTTTGCATGAGTGTGGGATCGAGCTTATTATAAAGGAGAGAGATGATGATATCAAATTTTATTGAATATCTGATGACGCTGGTGTGGGTAATGCTCTTTCTGGTTGTTGTCGAAATGGTTTTTCCAAGCTCAGCTCTCCAAAAATATATAAAGCTAATATTGAGATTTATATTAGTATATACAATTTTGGCTCCAATTATAAAAGGAGGCCTCTTTGAGACAATTCAGTATGATGAGTATGTCAATTCGTATCAAGATCAATTTGATATGATGACAGAAGGAGGAACTCAGATGCATAATTATGAGCAGGAGCTAAAAGAAAATTATGAGCTGCGTGAAATTGAAATTATTGAGCAAGCAGTGGAAAAAGAACTTGACATGAATGCTGAAGTAGTGGTATCTTCTATAGTGAGGAATTATATACCTCAGTTAACTGATATAGAAATAACAGTTTCAAAAAATGAATCAACGGATGACGGATTGATAAAAGTACCAAAAATAGTGATAGGAAAAAAATCAGATAGTGTACGACTGTATAAAGAAAATATTGAAAAAGAAATAAAAAATTTATTAAGCAACTTCTATAATTTAGGACAAGTTAATATAAATATAGAAGTACAAAATGTGGATTGAGCAAGAAATCGACAGCATTGTTTTTGGCAACAGCTATTTTGGGAGTTATGATAACGGTAATTTATGAAAAGCCTGAAAATGACGCATTGCTAGGAACAGAAAGCTTTGCACAGCAATCGTCGCCAATTGTAGGAGAAGTATTGAGCAAAAATGTTAAGGAGCCACAAGATACATACGCTGTACAAATAGAAAAACAATTAGAGGATATTTTAAAAAATATACAAGGATTAGGTTCAGTAGAAGTAATGGTAACGTTAAAAACATCATCTGAAAAAATATTGGCAGAAGATGTAAATTTAAGAAAAAATACAGTTAGTGAAATGGACTCACAAGGTGGGACAAGTACTGTAACAGAAGAAGACGAAATAAATAATGTAATAATGAGTGGAAGTTCTCCGTATGTAATTCGTGAAGATATGCCACAGATAGAAGGCGTATTAGTTGTTGCGGGTGGAGGAGACAATATTGGTGTAAAGAATGCAGTAATAGAAGCTGTATCATCGCTGTTGGACATACCAGTACATAAGGTATCAGTATTTAAAATGGAAAACAAATAGGGAGGATAAATAAATGCTAAATTTTAAAAGGAATCAATTAATAATTACGGTTCTAGTATTTATGATTGCAATCGGTGGATACTTGCAGTTAACAACAGATCCGCAAAATCTACCAGCTTTTGTAAATGAAGACCAAACAGAAGATATCAAAGTTCAAGAACAAGTTACCGATATTAATTATTTTGAAAAATTTTTAACACTTCCTCCAGATATGGAAGATAGCGATATGGTAACAGATGAAACTTTACAAAATACAACAATGCTAGATGGCGCAACAGGAATGGAAGTAATAATAACTAAGGCAGATGGATCACAAAATGTATCATCTACAAATGTAGCAGCAGTTAGTTACTTTGCAGAAGAAAAAATGATTCGTGAACAACAAAGATCTACCCAAATAGAAGAGTTAAACGAATATATAGCGAATTCGGCTATCGATGAAAATTCAAAATCTAAAGCGGCACAGTCTTTGTTAAATCTTCAAGATAAGATTGAAAAAGAAAACGGATCTGAATCGTTATTGCGTGCTAAAGGATTTTCAGATGTATATGTAAGAATGGACGAAACTGCTGTGGATGTTATAGTTAACCGACCTCAGTTAACAGATGCAGAAATTGCACAAATTGAGGAAATTGTAAGTCGAACAACTGGCTACAGAGTTAGTCAAATTAAAATTCATATTAATAGTTGATAAAATATTTTATAGGCAAATTATCTTGTGACACGGGAAACCGTGTTATTTTTTTTGAAATTTAGATCATACCTGTCTTGAAATTTATCCCAAAACATATTATGATATATAAAAATACTTAAGGAGGCTGTTGTAATGGATTTTCAAAGAATAATTTGGGGAGATGAATCTTGTCCTCATTGGATTTTAGGAATGCATCAATGTGTAATGGAAGATAAAGAGAGAATTACGATGTGTGTGTTTTGTCCAGATGCTAGAGAGCTAACAGTAGTTAACAAAGTAAATGAAAAGGAATATATGATACCAAATGTAGGGAATGGAATGTTTTATGGACCGGTTGGAAAATATAAAAATTCGTTTCCATATTATTTAAAGTTTGTAGGACATAATGATTCGGTTTGGGAAACTGAGGATGCCTATGCATTTGCAGATCAACTTGATGGCGGAACGTTAGATGCGTTTAGAAACAAAGAGTATATCTATTCTGCTAATATTTTAGGTAGTCGAGTAACAGAAATTGATGGCATTAAAGGGTGCATTTTTAGAGTCTTTGCTCCAAATGCAAAAAGAGTAAGTGTAATTGGATATTTTAATAACTGGGACGGGCGCCGTCATATGCTAACCAAATTGGGAGATTCAGGAATTTTTTCAATTTTTATTCCAAGAGTAACAACAAACGATTTATATCAATATGAAATTAAAACCAATAACAACGAACTTTTATATAAAGCCGATCCATATGCAAAGCATTTTGGACCAAAACCCAAAAAACATAGTTTGCCATACGACCCATTTAGTTATCAGTGGAATGATGAAAAGTATTTGAAAAACTTAGAAGGAACTAATAGTAAAAATAGGCCGATTAGTATTTATGAAGTGCATATTGGCTCCTGGAAATTTAATGAAAATGGGGAGTCATTAACATATACTCAATTAGCAGATCAACTAGTGAGTTATGTAAAGAATTTAAACTACACACACGTAGAATTTATTGGAATTTTAGAGCACCCATTTGATGGTTCTTGGGGATATCAAGTGACAGGATTTTTTGCTCCAACAAGCAGATACGGCACAACAGATGAGTTTAAGCATCTTGTGGATCGTTTTCATCAAAATGACATTGGAGTAATATTAGATTGGGTACCGGGGCATTTTCCAAAAGATGCGTTTGGGTTAGAGTTTTTTGATGGAACAAAGCTGTATGAAAGAGAAGGAGAGCACCCAGACTGGGGAACATTGCTATTCGATTATTATAAGAGAGAGGTAAAGAACTTTTTGCTATCTAGTGCATATACTTGGCTAAGCGAATTTCATATAGATGGTTTGCGTGTTGATGCCGTGGCATCTATGCTATATGGTGGAAATTTATCGAATACGCATCCAGATATGACAGCGGCAACATTTCTGCAGGAATTAAATAAAATGGTGCATCATCTTTTCCCATACAAATTGATGATAGCCGAAGATTCAAGCACATGGGGCGGAGTTACTGCACCTGTTTCGGCGGGCGGACTGGGATTCGACTTTAAGTGGGATTTAGGATTTATGCATGACACGCTCAATTTTATGAAAACAGAGTATGATTATCGTCATATAAATTTAGATAAAATGACGTTTAGTTTTAATTATATGTATAACGAGCACTACATGTTACCAATATCTCACGACGAAGTGGTTCATTGCAAGAGTCCATTGATATATAAGATGTGTGGAGATTTTTGGCAAAAGTTTGCTAATGTGAGAGCGTTACTAGCATTGATGTTCACGCATCCGGGCAAAAAACTACTATTTATGGGTAGTGAGATAGGACAAACGAGAGAGTGGATCGAAAAAAATCAGTTGACTTGGGAATTGCTGGAGTACCCAGAGCACAAGGGACTGCAACGATATATGAAGGAGCTCAATTTGTTATATAAAACAACACCAGCTTTGTATCATGACGAAAATATAGGAGAGACGTTTGATTGGATAAATGGAGATAATAAAGAGAGTTTAGTGGTATCTTATATAAGACGCACATTAGAAGAAGAGTTGATTGTTGTAGTAAACTTTTCTCTGTATCCACGAATGGGGTATAGTGTTGGAGCGGCCAAACCGGGAACATACAAAGAGATATTTAACAGTGATAGAGAAGAGTATTGTGGAAGTGGGGTATTAAATACGAATTTGATTAAAACCCTGCCAGAGAGTTGTCAATATAAAGAGAATCGAATTGTAATCGATATACCTCCTATTGGAGCGACAATTTTAAAAAAAATCAAGTAACTAAATTAGGACACAGGTGACTATGCTGTGTCCTTTTAGTTTTTACTATGCCACAACATGATTTGGTCGAGTTATTGATGCCGCCATAGATTGTTGTGCTGATTGTTTGAGTAAGACTCCACGATTAGAATAAATTTTAGGGTCTTGGCTATTTTGCTTAGTCACTTCTTGTTGTTGCTTTACGTTTTCCTTGCTTAGTTTTTCCTCAAGATTATGTAATTGTTTTTCATACGCAGCGAGTTCAGCTTCTATATCAAAAAGACTGCCTCCGTTTGCTAATGTTTCGGTTATGAGTTTATTTTTATCATTTACGATTTTTTCTTTTTGAGTAGACATAGTTTTTATAACAGATAAGCTTTTCCCATGTTGCGAAGGATTAAATAAGCTGTTTTGAGTTTCTGCTACTTTAATGGCATCATCTTTGGTATTGTTCAATACGGGAGTATTTTTTACATAATTAAAATTATAAGTAGATTGGTTATTTAAATTATTAATGTACATTTTTATCACCTCATGTGTTTTGCACTTTCTTCAAATAGTATAAGAAACATTGTGTAAAATTTGCTACAATAAGTATATCGGCAAAATTTGTAATTTGTTTTAGTGTTTAGAATTTCCTTATTTTGGGTATAATGATGTAAAATTATATGATGTTAGAAGGATACTAAAATGAAAGAAAAATTTGTGCATTTACACGTTCATACAGAGTATAGTCTGCTAGATGGATCTGCAAAAATAGCAGAATTACTAGAGAAAGCTAAAGAATTTGGTATGAATCATTTAGCAATTACAGATCACGGGGTGATGTTTGGAATAATAGATTTTTATAAAAAAGCAATAGAAAAAGGAATTAAGCCAATTATAGGATGCGAAGTTTATGTGGCTAAGCGTTCGCGGTTTGATAAAGAGTCACAAGATGCGAGAAGTTATCATTTAGTATTGCTTGCAGAGAACAATGAAGGGTATCAAAATTTAATCAAATTGGTTAGCTTGGCATATATAGAAGGATTTTATAGACGACCTCGTGTGGATTTGCAACTACTGGAGCAATATCATAAAGGCATTATAGCGCTGGGAGGATGTTTAGCTGGCCCGGTTTCTAGAAGATTGCTAGAGGAAGATTATGAATCTGCTAAGAAGGCGGCACTGCAATATAGAGACGTGTTTGGAGAAGGAAATTTCTTTCTAGAGATACAAGATCATGGTCTTGCAGATCAAAGAAAAGTAAACCAAGAAACAATTCGCATATCGCAAGAGACAGGAATTGATCTTGTTGCAACAAACGATGTTCATTACATTACTGCAGAAGATAGTAAGGCACACGAAGTTTTGCTATGCATTCAAACTGGAAAGACAATGAGCGATACCACGAGAATGGTTTATGAGGGAAATCAATTTTACTTAAAGAGCGCAGAAGAAATGAGAACATTGTTTCCATATGCCGTAGAAGCAATCGAAAATACGGTTAAAGTGGCCAATAGATGCGATGTTAAATTTGATTTTAATGAGTTAAAGTTACCAAAATTTTTGTTGCCAGCAGGAGAAAGTTCGCCAATAGAATATTTAACTAAGCTATGCAAGAAGGGGCTTTCTAAGAGATATAAAGAGGTGACCGCACATCTAGAAGAGCGACTAGAATATGAATTAAAAATTATTGCTCAGATGGGGTTTGTAGATTATTTTTTAATCACCAACGATTTTATTATGTATGCAAAAAACAAAGAGATAGCAGTTGGGCCCGGGCGGGGTTCTGCAGCTGGAAGTATAGTTGCATATGTTCTCGAAATAACAGATATAGATCCACTAAAATATAATCTGCTATTCGAGCGATTTCTCAATCCAGAGAGAATTTCGATGCCAGATATTGATATAGATTTTTGCTATGAGCGAAGACAGGAAGTTATAGACTATGTGATAGAAAAATATGGTAAAGAGAAGGTTGCTCAAATAGTAACTTTTGGAACAATGTCAGCAAGATCAGTAATTCGAGATGTGGGCAGAGCTTTGGATATGCCATATGCAAAGGTAGACAAGATTGCCAAGATGATTCCTACAGAATTAAAAATCACGATCGCAAAAGCATTGAAATTAAACTCCGATTTACAACAGATTTATGACGATGAGTCAGAAATAAAATATTTAATCGATATGGCCAGCAAATTGGAAGGAATTCCTAGGCATTGCTCAATTCATGCAGCAGGGGTGGTGATCTCCAAAGAAGATCTTACAGAGTATGTGCCGCTTAATGCAAGTGATGGGGTAATAACGACGCAATTTCCAATGACTACGTTAGAAGATCTGGGAATGCTTAAAATGGATGTGCGAATTGTTCGCTAACGAAACAATCCAGAAATGGAAACAAGTTAGCGGAGCAGGGAAGACTATCTTTCTTGTTTAACTGTTAGTTTGAATAGAGTGGTGAAACTCCACTTAAAAAGTAAATATCGATACTTTTACCCTGAGATTCCGACATGCTGTCTAACCTTAATATTATACGGTATGAAGCTCGGTAAAGTCGACTGAAAAGAAGTCTAAGTAAATACAAGCAAAATATATGACAACGAAGTAAGTCGGGGGTCCTTAAGATGAAATATCTTTAAAAAATAATATGCTTACTAACCAGAAACTGCCGTATGAAAGGCTCGTGATTTAAGACCCCGTCGAAAGATGGGTTGCCGCCCCTCTAAGGGAACTAATCGTAGTAGTATTATTGTCCATTGAGGCTACTATTTTTATCGCATAGACGATATTAGCTCTGCTTCCATTCGATTAAAGGAAAAATGAGCGGTTAGCGGGTTAAAGGCAGCAGCTAAGTTATTATAATAAAGGATAAAACTAACGGAACAATTGAACCTCAAAAGAAAATGATAAGGTGATTAAGAACCGATGTTTCTATCAGGTAGGAAATGACCTGTGTATTTGGGGGGCAGCAGCCCGTAGTAGCGTTGAAGCAGAGTAATGTCTGCAGAGCAAAGGGGCATAGTCGTAGGTTAGGATATTGTAACTTACGATGGAACGCCGTGTGCGGTGAAAGTCGCATGCACGGTGTGAAGGAGGGGAAAAGGACACCAAACAAATAATGTTGTGGTTGTTCCTTACCTATTCCTATTTTTTGGGGCTGAGAACTCTTACTGTAATTCAAAAAGCAAAAGAATTGATTAAGCGAAATAAGGGCATTGACATAGATTTTGCAGACTACGATGATGCCAAAGTATATGCAACGATTTCAAGTGGAAATACAGATGGAATATTTCAGCTTGAAAGTGCTGGTATGAAGCAATTTATGAAGGAACTTGCGCCAACCAATATAGAAGATGTAATAGCAGGAGTTTCGTTATACAGACCAGGCCCTATGGATTTTATTCCAAAATATATAAAAGGTAAAAATGATTCAGCTAATATCACGTATACGCATCCGGCATTGGAGACAATCTTAAAAAACACATACGGATGCATTGTCTATCAGGAGCAAGTAATGCAAATCGTGCGAAAACTTGGTGGATATAGCTTAGGGCGAAGTGATTTATTGCGGCGTGCTATGGGAAAGAAGAAGACAGAGGTGATGCTAAAGGAGCGCGAAATTTTTATAAATGGAAATGGAGAAGACATTTCAGGTGCGGTAAATAACGGAATAGACGCAGCCGTTGCAAATCAGATATTTGACGATATGGTAGACTTTGCCAAGTATGCATTTAACAAGTCGCATGCTGCAGCATATTCTATAATCTCATATCAAACAGCATATCTAAAAACACACCATCGATTAGAGTTTATGGCAGCGCTGATGACATCCGTAAAGGATTCGATAGAGAAAGTTGAAATGTATATAACGAGCTTAAAAAAGCAAAATATAAAGATGTATACACCAGATATAAATACCGCAATTGGTGAGTTTTCAACAGTTGAAGATGGAATAGTATACGGGCTATATGCAGTAAAATGCGTTGGAGAAGCTGCCATTGATGATATCATAAAAGAAAGAAATGAGAACGGAAATTTTAAAAGCTTAACAGATTTTTGTAAGAGGCTTCATATCAAAGATGTGCGAAAGAGAATGATAGAGGCTCTAATATATGCAGGAGCATTTGATTCTTTGGGAGGAAGTCGCGGGCAGTATCTTGCTATATATGAAGGAATTATTGCTGGAATATTGTATAATAACAAGAAGCAAATAGCAGGTCAGCTAGATCTATTTTCTATGGGCGATGAGAATAATGATATGAAACATAAAGATGAATTTCCTAATATCGAAGAGTTATCGAAAAAGGAGCTGCTAGATAAGGAAAAGGAAGTTTTGGGAGTATATTTAAGTGGACACCCATTGGGTGAATATGCACAAAAATTAGAGATGTATACAACTCATCATTGTGCAGAATTACACCAAAAGAATGAAATTTATAATGAATTGATTCTAGGGGGAATGATCACAAATGTAAGAGAATTTCTTACTAAGAAAGGGCAAAAAATGGCATTTATCGAGCTAGAAGATCTAACGGGTGCGTGTGAATGTATTGTGTTTGAGAACTATTATGCTCACTTAAAAAAAGTAGATCAAAATGTGCCTGTCCTCATAAAAGGAAGAATATCGCTCAAAGATGATGATGTAAAAGTGATAGTAAATTTTATCGAAAATATAGAAGCTAAACCGCTGGTGATAACTTTGAATGCAGCAATGAGAACGCCTGAAATAAGTAAAAAGTTACTAGAAGTATTTGCAGAGCATCGGGGGACAACAACTGTTGCTATTGAAAATGAAGAAAGTGGAGAGATAAAGCCGTATCCAGCGAAGTATAATATAAAAATAAATGCAGCATTTACAGAAAAACTAAAAGCGATAGTGGGGGACAATAGATATAAAATGCCAAACGAAAAATAGGCAATCACTCCTGTAAAGAAGATAATTGCCTCGGCTTAAGTATTGACTTAAGATTTCTTGATGAAAACTACAGCAACTAGAGTTATGGCGATTAATGTAATCATCAAAAATGCGTCTACTGCTATTTGGATGGGATTGGCTTGGTCGCCGTGCATCATAGCAAGCATTTCATCTACCATTTCCGCTTCTAGTCCCATCTCCATCATCATTTCCTTCATTGTTTCGATATCCGGCATCTCGCCGTTCATTCCCATAGGAGGCATTCCGCCTTTCATAGGATGCGCTGCCCCATCGCCAGATGAGGAACCCATAGGAGGCATTCCGCCTTTCATAGGACGCGCTGCCCCATCGCCAGATGAAGGACCCATGGGAGGCATTCCGCCTTTCATCTTTGGACTCGTTAAAAGTGATAAATCTAAGTCATCGCTATTGATAAGCTTTTCGGGGTTGGCGGCCTGAGCATCGGTCGTTGCTGGTACTGTTCCATCTATTTGCCCCGCTATACTCTCGCCTCGAAGTAGTAGCAACTGGATCAATTCGTCGCGAGCGGCTTCAAATTCTTCATAAGTACAAAATGCTGTCGCATCGTTTTTGACATAATCATCTATCAGCGCATTAAGTGCTGCAGCAGTGTCATCGATGTTTTGCAGATATGCTGCAAGTATTGAGAGAGATTCGTGATATTGCTGCTTGTAGACTTCGTTTTCCATTACAACTTCTAATAGCGGGCGATCTGCCATCTCGACGCCAAATACTGGAGTATCGATCGGAAAATTTACGATATCCGAAGCGTCATCGGTCATAAATAAAATTCCAAACGTGGAAGAATAGTCCCAAGGCAGAATGCTAACCTTGCCGTTTTGTTCGTATAGAAAATAGTTTTGGCACATAAATGTAGAGTAGCTGTCGCCGTTTACAGAGACCGTGTGCGCTGCTAAATATGGGATAATTTGCTCCATATCCCAATATTCTTCTAGCTCGTCGAGGCTTTCGTAATTATTCAGAACCTCGATAGCTTCTACAACACGCGTATTGTCGGCACGGTCCGCGGTGGAGCCAATCGAATTTTCAAAGAAACCTGCATAGCTTGCTAAATCGTTTCCTACATATTTCAAATCGAGGCCATTGCCCGAAAACATCTCTGCAGATGGCATCATATTGCCTCCGCCAACGATATCTGCAGCTTTGGCGCTATATAAATAGCCGTTGCTGTTGCCGTAAACACGTTTTTGAAAGCTGCTGTTATAAGATTCTAGCCCCAAATATAGCCCCCAAGGATCGCCGTTTAATGTAACGTCCGCATAAGTATAGAGCGGAGCATCAACGCCCAATTCATTCATCATATCGAAGCTTATATATTCGCGCAAATATGAATTGTCTTCGTATAGATTATTCAACACCAGCACGTCGAGCCCAAAGCACGTTTGCCCATCTATATATTCGTCGAATTTAATTTTGAAGCTGAAGCGGTCTGTATCAGGGTCCATTGCAATAAATTGAAGGCTAGAATTTCCCTTGGGTCTAATCCCCACATTTTTGAAGAGGGTGCCATTGACTACAACATCAACTGCTGTGTATTGCTCATCTGTTGCAGTATCAATGATGTGTTGCCAAGTTTCATCGTCTGCTAATATATCGACAGAAAAAATTTCGCCATTAAAAATTTCGGTTTCATATTCCATTGCGATAGGAGTTGCTGCAGTTGGAGTGACGGCTTGGTATAGGATTAGTGCCATCGTGGCGATCATAGCAACTGCGATGAAAATAGCAGTCAGTGTTTTCAAGTTCTTTTCGCTCATAGAGCCGCCTCCTTATCCTGCATATTCTCCGTTATATGTCACCAAAATTGCGTTTCGAACACCTGCTATAGAAGTGATTTTGTTTACGAAGTCTGTATCATCATTCCCTAATCTAAGTTCGAGCGTGATTTCAATATTGTCTGCGCTAATGGTTTTGGATTTTAATATATTCACGATGCTTTCTTCTTTGATTACTGCCATTACAGCTTTTTCAGCCGCACTGTCTAAGCAATTTATCACAAAAATATACGGTGTATCTTTGGATTTTTTGTTCACAAATACTACAAGTAAAAGTCCGACGATGATAGAGCCAAATACTGCAAGTGTGGTAAAGCCAGCGCCGAGAATGATGCCGTTTGCTATGCTCCAGAATAGGAATGCTATATCCAGGGGCTCGCGGATTGCGGTTCTAAAACGTACGATCGATAACGCACCGACCATACCTAGAGAGAGGACCACGTTGCTTGTAATTGCTAAAATTAAGATGGTGGTGATCAGCGACATTGCCATAAGGGCGACTGCAAAGCTCTGAGAGTACATAACGCCGCGATAAGTTTTTTTGTATACGGCCATAATTAGCAATCCTAATGCAAATGACAATAGAACTGCTAAGCCCATGTCCAAAAACGAAATTGCTGTTACATTTTCCAAAAAGCTACTTTTAAAAATATCTCCAAAATTCATAAATCTCCTCCTTGTTTAATGCGGATTAATAAAAGCTTCGGCTTGCGGCATATTTTGAAAAAGCGCTGTGGCTTCGAGTGCCGGCTTGAATTGCTTGCCGTATAAATTCAGGTAAAAATTCATCGTATTTTACTTCTAGCACGATGTTATTGCCGGTTTTGATCGTGGGATGCGCCGAGTTTAAAAAGTCTAGCGAAGATAGCCCCGTGCGGATATCGGTATCCAATGTAATCCGAACATTGCCTGCGGGGTAAATGAAAACTTCGCGGTGATAGTTTACAATTACTATGGGCTTCAAGCGCTGCGTTACCATTTTGTAGTATAGCTCAACAAACAGATCTGCAGTGGAATGAGCCAAAAACTCATGCTGCCCATCGATTAGGTTTTGCACTTCTGCGGCAGTGATGGGTGCGCTTTGTTTGTTGCATAGCCCATTTATTTTAGACTTCTTTTCGAGACGAATGAAGTTGGTATCGCTATTATAGTAACGAATCCTAAATTTTTCGCGGCGGTTGACACCATCGATTTTTTCAAGCAGGGCTTTGTTGTTGTAGTTATCAAAATATAGACTGCGAACAATGTATTCGGAATTTTCGCCGGCATGGGGATCTTTGTTACATATCACTTTAAGTCTGTTTCTTAAGTCGATATATTCTGCATATGTAAGAATGTGTTTAAATTCGTGTCTAAATTTCATTGGCATTCCTTCTTTCGAAAAGAGTTGATTTGTTGACGAATTTATTATACTATGCAAAGATAAACTGAAAGTTAACTAATTAGGTAGATTATGTGGGAGGCAAGGTAGATGTTTAAAATTATGGTAGCCGAGGATGATACAAATACACGGAAGTTTATGGAAGCTGCGTTACGAGCTGCAGGGTATGGAGTAGTTGCTGCTGCAGATGGGGAAGAGGCATTGGCTTTGATGGATACTGAGTTTGTGGACTTAATCGTATTAGATATTATGATGCCCAAGATGGATGGCTATGAGTTTGCGGAAACGCTGCGAAAGTGTGGCGTAAATATTCCTATCCTGATGGTGACCGCAAAGTGTTTGCCAGAAGATGCGTGCAAAGGGTTTATCGCAGGGACCGATGACTATATGGTAAAGCCGATAAATATAGACGAAATGCTATTGCGAATTAAAGCATTACTGCGACGAGCTAAGATTGTGTCGGAACGAAAGCTAAAAGTAGGAAAGCTCCTATTAAATTATGACGCATTTTCAGTGCAATATGAGAATGAGCCAGAGCAGGTGCTGCCGCAGAAGGAATTTTTGCTACTATATAAATTGTTATCGTCGCCGGATAAAATTTTTACGAGACTGCAGCTAATGGATGAAATTTGGGGTATGGAAACAGATTCGGTAGATACGACAGTGAATGTGCATGTCAATAAGCTTCGCAAGAGGTTTGCTGCTTACAACGAATTTGAAATTATTGCGATAAGAGGGATTGGTTACAAGGGAAAGGTGAATGATGCTCAAAAAAATTAGGTTGCTAAAGCAGATGCTAGGTTTTGTAGGTGCAGTGTTTTTAATTTTTGTAATCTCCCATTTGATGCATCCGATAATAGGGATGATATTGGTAAAATTGGAATTGATAGAGAAAAAACCACATTGGCTATATCCGCTGATTACGCTCGCTATGTTTAGTGTCGTAATCGGGGTGACGACATCAATTTTTGTGAATGCAAATATAGTAAGACCAATTAAGCTTCTAATTATGAGCATCAATAGGGTAGCAGCGGGGAATTTTAAATCTAAGGTGGAGGCAACGAGCCGCTTGAAGTATTTCCAAAAGATGATAACTAGTTTTAATAAAATGTTAGATGAGCTCAATGGCAATGAAATGCTGAAGTCTGATTTCATAAACAATTTTTCACACGAGTTTAAGACGCCGATCAACGCTATTCAGGGCTTTGCTAAGCAACTGCAAAATTCAAATTTGTCGGAACAGCAAAAGCAGGAGTACATTGATATTATGATATATGAAACGCAGCGGCTAAGTTCGTTGGCAACTAATGTGTTAAATTTATCGAAAGTCGAACATCAGGTGATTCTTAGCAATAAGACTCAGTTTAATCTATCGGAGCAGCTGCGAGAAGTGGTGATTATGTTATATGATAAATGCACGGCCAAAAATGTAGAAGTGGAATTCGATTCTGCAGAAGTTGAGATTATAGGTGATCGCGAATTACTAAAGCAGGTGTGGATCAATCTACTAGACAATGCGATAAAGTTTTGCTACAAAAATAGTGTAATTAAAATCAAGATTGCCACAACTGTAGCGAAAGTAAACGTCAGTATTGCAAACGATGGAGAGCCCCTATCTGCTAATGCACAAAAATGTATATTTGACAAATTTTACCAAGCAGATGCTTCTCATGCAACAGTTGGAAACGGATTGGGATTGACTATTGCAAAAAAAATTATTCAGCTTCATGGCGGAAACATCTACGTTGTAGGCGGAAACAAAACTACGATGGAGGTATTTTTGCCCATCAAAAATTAGAGCTTCTTTATAAAAATGGTTGCAACAAAAGTTATGGCGATAAACCCGAGCATAATCATAATATCTGCCGCAATTTGTTTAGGATTAGGTTTGTTGCCGTTCATCGTATCCAATATTTGATTGACCATTGCGTCATTGACTTCTATACCCATATCAATCATGGCTTGCTTTATGGTATCGAAATCGGGTATGCCATCGTTCATGGAAGGTACTGCAGATGGCTTATCTTGTTTCGAATTAGCAAAAAGTGTTAAAACTTGACTATTGACGAGTTGTTCAGGATTAGCTGCCTGGGTTGAAGTTGTTGCAGGAACAGTTCCGTTAATTTGCCCCGCTATACTTTCGCCTCGGAGCAATAGTAGTTGCGCCAACTCGTCGCGAGCAGCTGTAAATTCGTCATAGGTACAAAACGCTGTTGCATCATTTTGGACGTATGTATTTATGGAAGCATCGATTGTTGCAATAGTTTCGTTGGCAGCTGCAAGGTATGTGGCAAGATTTGACAAATATGCGTAGTATTGTTGCTTATAAATTTCATTCGATAATACTGCTTCTATTAACGGGCGCTCTGCCATCTCAATGCCAAAAACTGGGGTATCAATCGGAAAGTTTACAATATCAGACGCGTCATTGCTCATAAATAGAATGCCAAATGTGGAGGAGTAGTCCCAGGGCAAGACACTCACTTTGCCGTTGTGTTCATAGAGAACATAGTTTTGAGACATAAAGGTGGAGTAGCTATCACTATTTACAGATGCTGTATGCGCGGCTAAATACGGAATGATTTGCTCCATATCCCAGTATTCTTCTAGCTCGTCGAGATTTTTGTAATTATTGAGTACCTCTATTGCTTTGACCACACGCAGATTATCGGCACGGTCGGCAGTTGCGCCAATCGAATTATCAAATAGGCCAGAGTAGCGGGTGATATCGCGACCCACGTATTTCAAATCGAGCCCATTGCTAGAAAATGTATCATGCGATGATGATAGACTATTATTGTCAACAATGCCAGTAGTTTTTGCGCTGTATAGATAGCCGTTGCTATTGCCATAGACTCGTTTTTGGAAGCTGTTATTATAAGATTCGATTCCCAAATATAGTCCCCAGGGATTGCCATTTAATGTAACGTCGGCATAAGAATAAAGTGGAGCAACTATACCCAATTTGTCCATCATTTCGAAGCTTATATATTCTCGTAAATATGAATTGTCGCTATACAAATTGTTCAACACAAGTACATCAAGACCAAAGCAGGTTTGTCCATCGATATATTCGTCAAACTTAATTTTAAAGCTGAAGCGACTACTGGTAGGGTCCATGGCAATAAACTGAAGACTGGAATTGCCTTTAGGTCGAATTCCCACATTTTGGAAAAGAGTGCCATTGACGACAACATCAACTGCAGTGTATTGCTCATCGGTTGCGGTCTCGAGGATATGTTGCCAGGTTTGCTCATCTGCGAGTATATCCACAGAAAAAATTTCGTCGTTAAAAATCTCTGTTTCATATTCCATTGCGATGGGTGTTATTTCAGTAGGGGTGCGTACTTGGAACAAAGCTAGCGATAGTGTTATAATAATAGTAAGAGTGATTGCAAAAATAGTTAATAATGTTAAAGTTTTTTCGGTCATAAGGGTTCCCGCTTTCAAAAGTAGTTAATTTGTATTGATTATAATATGTAAAGATAAGCAAAAAGGGAACTCCTATAGAGGCAATAAAAAAGGGCGGACACTATGATCCAACCCTCTGTAGAATTATTTGTTTGTTGTTACTGCAATGTGGACGTCTTTTAGTTGCTCGTTAGATACAAACGAAGGAGCATTCATCATAACGTCTTGCGCGCTTTTGTTCATAGGAAATGGAATTATTTCTTTAATAGAATCCTCTCCCAAAATTAGCATAATCATTCGGTCAACCCCAGGTGCAATTCCAGCATGCGGTGGCGCTCCATACAAAAATGCATTATACATAGCAGGAAACTTCTCTTTTACATCCGCTTCGCCCAAGCCCACAACGTTAAAAGCTTTTATCATAAGAGAAGGGTCATGGTTTCTAACAGCTCCAGAGCTCAGTTCCACACCATTGCACACAAGATCATATTGATACGCCAAGATGGAAAGAGGATCCTGTGTGTTTAGCGCTTCCAATCCGCCTTGAGGCATAGAAAACGGGTTGTGACAAAACTCGATTTTATTAGTCTTATCATCTAGTTCATACATAGGAAAATCTACAATCCAGCAAAAAGAGTAACAATTTTCTGCTACGTGGCTTGTGGCATGTTGCCCTATAACGTTTCTAAGAACTCCGGCGGTTTTTTGCGCTTTGAGTTTTGTGCCTGCTGATAAAAATACATAATCCCCAGGCTTAAGTGCCAACTGTGCGATAATGGCATCCTTTGTGTCTGCCAAAAACTTGCTAATGCCTCCAACGAAATTGCCGTCAGCACCTAATCTAAACCAGAATGCTTTGTTTTCGATGATCACTTCTGTATCGTGACAAATTTTATCGACCACTTTTCTGGTTGCGTCAAACTTATCAACAACGATTGCTTTTATAACAGCATTCGCAAACGGTTCAAAACCGCAATCTTGCAACAACGCCGTCGCATCGGTAACTACTAAATCGTTTCGTAAATCTGGTTTGTCAGAACCATACTTTTCAAGAGCCTCAAGATAAGGTATTCGGACAAAAGGCGGATTGCTAGACGTTTTATATATGCCATATTTAGCAAAAATTTCGGGCAATACTTCTTCTATTACAGCAAAAACGTCTTCTTGGTTTGCAAAGGCCATTTCCATATCTAATTGGTAAAATTCTCCTGGAGCGCGATCTGCTCTAGCATCTTCATCTCTAAAACAAGGTGCAATCTGAAAATATCTATCAAATCCAGATGCCATAAGAATCTGCTTAAACTGCTGCGGAGCCTGAGGTAGCGCATAAAACTTGCCCTCGTGTAAACGGCTAGGAACAAGATAGTCTCGCGCTCCTTCTGGTGATGAACAAGTCAAAATTGGAGTGGTAATTTCCAAAAAGTCAAGCGATTCCATTTTTTTGCGAAGCGCAGATACAACTTTGCTCCTTAGGGCGATCTTGTCTTTTACCGCAGGGTTTCGAAGATCCAAATATCGATACTTGAGACGTGTGTTATCATCAGCTTCGGTAGAACGATTAATTTCAAAAGGCAATTCATTATGTTCACAAATTCCCAAAACTGCAACTTCAGTTGGAATAATTTCTATATCACCAGTTGCTATATTTTTATTTTTGCTCTGACGTTCGCGAACCTGTCCAATAATTTGGAGAGTTGATTCTTTGTTAACGGACGCGATCTGGTTCATAATATCTTCAGTTTCTATTACAATTTGGGTTGTGCCATAAAAGTCTCGTAAAATTAAAAATCCTAAAGTTTTTGATACCTTCCTTAAGTTTTCGTAAAAGCCTACCAATACTACAGATTCACCTATATTAGCAGAGGTAAGCTCGTTACAAGTATGTGTTCTTGATTGCATTTATTTATCCTACTTTCTTCTAGCATTTTCGTAAAAGTTTAATTCTGTCTATTGAAAACTGCTGCAAAGTTTTCGCCACACCGTCATTGTTATTGCTATCAGCAACAAATTGAGCCGCGGCCTTAATCTCATCTGTGGCATTGTCCATCGCAACTCCAAGCCCAGCATATTTTATCATGTGTAAATCGTTTCCGGCATCACCAAAGGACATAATTTCGCCAGGAAATATACCGAGATATTCAGCTAGCATTTTTAACCCCAATCCTTTATTTGCTTCCTTATTTAAAAACTCTAAGAAATATGGCGTGCTTCGTACAATAGTATATTTATCATATAATTGATCAGAAAGATTGCGGACAGCGCTATCTATAATGTGTGGTTCATCAATTAGCATAACCTTAACAATCTTTTCTGATGCATATATGTTTTGAAAATCTACTAATTGAATAGAGATGTTATTTATATCCATTTCTAATTGGGTATATTTGGATATTTTAGGAGCAATAAGCCCTTGTGTTGCTGAAAAGGCATGAATATTTGTTCCTAATTGTTGAGATAATTGATAAATCTCTTGTAAGTGGTTGCCTTGTAATGTGATATCGGTAATGATATCGTTAGTATACAAATTTTTAACAAGAGCTCCGTTAAAACATACTACATAATCTTGGATTGTAACTCCATCAACATCTTTATTGTTGGTGTTAAATTCCAAAATATTAAGCGTATCGGTTAAGCCTTCAAAAGGTCTTCCCGTTGTTAATACGATTTTAACACCGTTTTTTCGAGCGTTTAGTAAAGTTTTCTTTGTATTATTTGAAATACTTTTTTCATCAGTTAGTAAGGTGCCATCTATATCTATTGCAACTAATCTTATCATATTAATCCCCTCATTTTCTATTTTATTGCTCTTTTACAGGTGCAGCACCTGTTAATTGCCAGGGTAACTTTGATTCTACCCTACTTTCGATCATTTTAATAGGCACTTGACCAAAATTTCGACTATCTAAACTAATTTCTCTATTGTCGCCTAATACATAGACACAATTTTGATTTACTGTCATGGGAAATTCGGCATTGTTGGAATACGTGAGTCCCTGAGTAAAATTTTCGATTACTGGTAGAGTATTGACATAAAGTGTTCCATTCTTTATATCGACAACATCTCCCGAAATCGCCACAACACGTTTCACATATCTAGTACGCTCGGTGTTAAGTGTTGCTTTGTTAAATAAATCTGTTAAAGTGAGCCCAAGCCTTGTTTTTGCAATGCCTTCTGGTGTATCTTTATAAAAGATTATAATGTCGCCAACTTTGGGGGTAGAAATTTGGTATGCTAGTTTATTTGTTAAGAGGATGTCACCGTCCCACAGTGTGGGATTCATGGAGTTTTGCTGGACAATAATTAATCCTAGGAAATATGTCTGTATACCGGTAGTGACAAGTCCTAGCAGTAATAGTGATTTTAACATTATTTTGAGTAACATAAATTCAGAATTCATATAATCACCTCTTTATTTGTCTCTATATTAATGATATATGTATTAAGAATGGATTTTGATATATAAAAAATGTGAAAGATTTGGGTAAAAAAATCATTTAAAAAAAGTGTAACAATAATTAAAATTAGTAATTATGAATAAAATTTATGTTATAAACGGAGGACGTAATGAATATTAATGAAACTTATGAATTTTTAGATACTCTTGCAATGTTTGGCCAAAAAAGTGGGCACGAAGCATTTTTGAAGCTTTTGGCAAAGATAGATAATCCGCATCAAAATTTAAAAATAGTTCATGTTGCAGGCACTAATGGAAAGGGCTCAACTTCGGCAATGATTTCAAATATTTTGGTAAAAGCTGGGTTTAAAACCGGTCTATTTATAAGCCCTTTTGTATTGGAGTTTCGTGAACGCATTCAGTTAAATGGAGCCATGATTTCTGAGGATGATCTATGCATGTGTGCGACGATAGTGAAAGATAATATGGCAGAAACTAGGTATGGGTATTTTGAAGTTGTGACTGCTATTGCTTTTTTGTATTATAAAATGAAGGGATGCGACGTCGTTGTATTAGAAGTGGGGTTGGGAGGGCGACTTGATTCAACCAATGTAATTGCAGCTCCGTTGGTAACTGTAATAATGTCGATAGGACTTGATCATACGGCTATATTGGGAAATACGATAGAAGCGATCGCCGCGGAGAAGGCAGGGATTATCAAAGGTGGCGTTGCAGTTGTCTATCCACTTTTGGACGCAGCGGCGCTGGCTGTAATTGAGAAAAAATGTATCGCAACAGATACTAAGTTAATAGTTCCAAATCTACACACATTAAAAATCGCTGAGGATAATTTTTATAGAAAATTTGTATATAAAGACATGGAGTTTAATAAAAAATTATTGGGAAAATTTCAAATTTATAATGCGCTATGTGCCATAGAAGTTGCAATACAATTGAGAGGGCAAGGATATTATATTGATAACCAAGCAATAATTGAAGGGATAGCGACAACGTTTTTTCCTGCAAGAATGGAAATATTGAATAAAAATCCGCTTGTGATTCTAGATGGTGCGCATAATCAAAGTGGCAGTGCCGTATTGGCCGAAATGATATCAAATTTAAACTGCGATAATATAAACATTATTATAGGAACATTAAGAACTAAAGATTATGAAGAAATCATGAAAACGTTGTTACCACGTGCAAATATGGCAATAGTAGTTGCACCAGAAAGCAAGAAAGCTGCAGAAGTAGATGCGCTAGCTGCAACAGCCGAGAAGTATTGTGATGATGTACAGGCATTTGCAGATTACAAAGAAGCGGTAAAATTTGGAATGGAAAGCACAAAAAAAGAAGACGCACTGATTATATGCGGCTCCTTGTATCTGGCGTCAGATGTGAGAAAGCTATTTAAAAATAATTAAAATTGGTTTGGAACTTTGATATCTCGCATTCTTGGTAGCACGGCATCAAAGAACATCTCATACCCTTCGCATAGATAGTTATGATAGCTCTCGCCTACCATATCTCTGTTTCTCATGCAGCCACCGCGGCAAATAGATAGGTATTGGCAGGCTTTGCATTTGTCGCTTAGTTTGATAGATTTTTCGAGAAATTCGATTTTGCTTCTGTTTGCATTGATAGTTTCTAATTGATCGGTGTTGAAGTTGCCAATGCGGTATTCGTCTAGCATATAGAAGTCGCAAGGATAGACCGACCCATCGGCTTCGACAACTGTTTGTATTCCGCAGGTACCCCTCATATCGCAGGATTCTGCTGGGTAGCCATTGAGGATTGCAACATAATTTTCGAACTGCCTAATATACGGTTGCTTTCCTTGCAAAAAGTCTGCATACCACAGATCAAATAAATCTATCATAAATTGGCCAAACTCTTGCGGTGTAAGTGAATATTCATTTTGAGAGCGTTCTTCTTCGAGAGGATCTAGGCAGGCGATATATTGTTGATAATGCCAGCCATTTTTTTCATAAGCTTTGTAAATTTCTTTTATATTTTTTGCAACAAGTTTGTTGACAACGGTTAGGATATTATATTGTACATTATATTGATCAAACATTTTGGTGGTTTGCAAAATGCGTTCGTAGGTATTTTGGCCAGATGGATCGTGACGATATGTGTCGTGAATTTGCTGAGTGCCATCTATGGAAACCCCGATTAAAAAGTCATTTTCTACGAAAAATTTACACCACTCTTCGTTGAGGTTAAAGCCATTAGTTTGCAGAGCGTTGTGAACTTGGATTCCTTTTTTATTGTATTGTTTTTGATATTCGAGAGCTTTCCGAAAAAAGTCTAAACCTCTAAGAGTGGGTTCGCCTCCTTGATATGCGTAGCTAACAGAATAATTGGCCTTAAGCATGGTACGCCTAATGATATTTTTGAGGGTTTGCTCACTCATCATTCCAAAAGACTGCTGTGTTCTTTTCTCTGCCTCATCAAAGTAGAAGCAGTAGTCGCATCTCATGTTACAAGCACTTGAAGAAGGTTTCATCATAACGTTTAACATATTAGTATCTCCTGTTTTTATATTTAAAATAAGGAGTGCAACGAAAGCACCCCTTATAATTATAACTTATTATTCTCGAGAAGCAAGTTTAGCAAGTAGACTAAGCATTTCTACATATACCCAAACTACTGTTACCAAAAGACCTACCGCAAAGAAAGATTCCATATATTTTGGAAGTCCGTGACGCGCACCAACAACGATATTATCATAGTCGAGCATTAAATTTGCTATTGCAACAATTACTGTTAATATACTAAAGCCAATAGAAATTAAGCCGTTACCCATTAGAACATTGCCCCAGCCTAAGAAGAAAAATATAAGTCCCATAATGCTTGCGGCGCAGATTGTCATGGTTAAAATGATAACACCCATTCTAATTTTGCCAGCAAGGTCAGGTTTTTCTTTGTATAATAAAAGCGTGAAAGCTATGGCAAGTAAAGTAAGTAATGCAGCTTTTGGAACTACGCCATCAAAAAAATAACTAAATCGTAAAGTTATTGCTCCAACAAATACACCTTCGAAAATAGCATAAAAAGAACCTATAGTGCTTGATAAATGCGGTTTAAATACCATAGCGATAAGAAGAATAAAACCAACTATTCCACTTGAAACACCAAGTATATTTGCAAGACCAAAGTTTGGAACACTACCAATAGATAATGCAACAAAGGTTATTAAAGCAAAGATACAAGTTAGACTGATGAAAGCTAAAGATTTATTTCGTGCGCCTGCAATACTCATTGCTTCGCCAGTACCAACCAAGTTGCCCTCTAAACCTTTTTTAATCATTGGATTAGATCGCATATAAATCACCCCTTTTTCGTTTTATCGATTATAACATATTTAATAAATTAATGCTACAGTTTTTTAAAAATTTGCCAATATGTGATAAAAAAGTTGGTGGGGCGAAATAATTATTGGTTTTTAGTTGAATATATTGTATAATTTAAAACAAATATTAAATAGAGGTGAACAGTATGAAGAAAATGTATGTTTTGTTATTGGCATGTTTATCTGCTACCTGTGTTTCAGCTGCTCCGATGATGACCGAGTATGAAGCAATTACTTATGTAGAAGATATGTTTAATTTGCCAAAGGGGTATAGTTTGAAAAAAAATGTAATAACCCCACTTGCAGCATTGCCATATTATAGCTTTGAGTTTAGTGCCAATACAGCAAAAATAAATGTTGATGTCGAACAAAGTGGAAGCATCCTGGAGTATAATAATGAAAATGTTCCAGTATCAGGACCTACAATCTTTTCGTATGAGCAATGTAAAAATGCGGCACAGTTGGCACTAAATGTTTTTGCAGCTGACTATAAAAATGATTTGGTGCTGGTCGATCAACAATTTAATCCTTCAGAAAATTCATACACATTTTTCTTTGTGAAACAGTATAATGGCATTCCGGTATTAGAAGAAAAAATATCGGTTAGTATTAGTATGATAACAGGAGAGGTGGCGCGATTTGAAGGCATAGATACATATTTGGGAGCGTATCTAAAGGAAACAAATGAAATTTCTGCAGAAGATGCGATGGCGATATACAAGGAAAATGTAAACGTGGGTGTATTTTATAAAGTGGAGCAAAATGTAGCGGTGCCGATGTTTGGAGTTTTGCCGTCGGGAACAGTTGGGGTTTCGCCGTCTTCTGCGGAGGTGATAGAGTTGACAGACGCGGGAGTTCCTGCAGATGTTGGGTTGAGATATGGATATGAGCAGAGCATCATATTTGCTAAAAGATATATAGAAACTGTCTATGGATATACAAATATCGAATTGCTAGAAGCGGAAACGCGTTATCTAAATGGAAACTACCATCTGACGTTTTTGCGTACCGAAAATGGATTACCAGTAATTAACAATTTTATCACAATTACAATATCAGCAGATACAGGGGTAACGCAAGATCATCAAGTAGTATGGGACAATAATATAATGTTTCAAAATATCGGATATTTATTGTCTCCAGCATACATTGATAATTTGACCCAAGCGTTTATGGAAGCCAGCGAATTTGGTTTGTATTATATTAATATATCAGAAATGAAGCGTGTTCCAGTATATACAACAAACTCGTCAGAAGTATTCATTAATCCTGTAAATGGATCGGTGTTAGTTAACGGGGCGCAATAAGAAGCCAAGAACGGCACCTGTAGTTCCGCCGATTATATGAGTAATATTGGATACGTTATCACTGATGGTGGCAGCGCTGATGACTTCTCCCAATATATAAATTAACGCAACGAGTATAAAAGTCATAGGGATTTCGCCATTTTTGATGCTAGTGAATGATGACAATAAAATAAGTGAAAATGCAACGCCACTAGCTCCCAGAAGCCTCACCCCAGGAAACATCATGTTGTTAACGACTCCTGTAATGATAGCAGTTACCAAGATGACGCCTAAGATTTCTGAGGAGCCATATTTTTCTTCTAGTAATGGACCGACTATCAATATAAGCGTTATGTTTCCTAAAAAATGGTCCCAGTTGGCGTGTCCAAAAACATGGGCTATAATTCTAATATATGCTAAAGGATCAGTCATAGAAGAGTGATATGTACTGAACAAAAAATGATTTGTTCGACCGCCAGTTAAGATGTTTAAACCGAGAGCGGCAGCACAAATGAATGTAAAAATTAAAATTACGGGTGAATTAAAAGAAATCTTTAGTTTCATTAGTATTTCCTCCTAAGTAGTTGGTATGGTTATCTCAAATATTACGCCCTGATCGTTATAAGCTCGAATGTGTCCGTTCAATTTTTCTATAGAAGTCTTTGCAATAGAAAGCCCCAGTCCAAAATTTCCGTTTTTTCCCTTTGAAAACCGTTCAAAAATCTTATCTTGATTAGTGATCTTTTCTCCATCATTTTTGATAAAAATAGTGGCAGTAGTATCTGAGACAGTTGCAGAAATGTCTATTGTAGTTTTTGCGTAACGAAGCCCATTTGAAATAATATTCCCAAATACAGCGCGTAGCAATTCGTCATTGCCTCTAACCGAAACATCAGTAGTGACAAGATTATTAATAGTAATGTTTTTGGATAATGCATAGCCGTTATATGTATTAACCAAATCGCTTAAATAATTGTTTAGATTGATACTTACAAGTGAGTCGGCATCGTTGAAATTTTCGATGCGCCCCAGGGTGAGAAGTCCATCGATCAGAGTAGTAAGTTTTTGAGTTTCCTCAGAAATAATGTGAGCCGTAGATTTTGTGTCTGCAAATATACCCATTTCGATGCCATCTGCATATCCTCTGATACTCATTAGGGGGGTGCGCAATTCATGAGATGCATTGTTTAGAAACATCTTTTGCGAATTATGGGCATCATAAATGCGTTTGCTCATCTTGTTTATTTCAAGACTCAATTTTTGAAATTCGATAGCATCATTTTGAATATTAAGATGTAATATTTCGTCATATTTTATAGATTCAACACATTTAGTAATATATTCAATAGGCGACGCAATAGAAGTTGTAATTCTAGTGGAGATGAAAGTAGCGATAATAGTTACGATTACTGAAATGATAAGCAATAGCAAATTTATAGCAAATACAAAATCATCTAAAAAATAGCTCTCTGAAACATAAATGGCTTTATCTCGTAACATTTGAGGTTGTATGTCTAACTCTACAAAGTAATAATCGTGACCATTATGGTTAAATTTACCTATTTCTCCGATGGGCAAATCTGCAGTAGCGGTATAAGCTAGTTGTGCGATCTCTGAAGTTACAAAACTAGTCTCGGGAATAGCAGAAAACTTAGAGACATTACCTTGTCTGTTGTAAATGATAAGTTCCATAGAGCTGGAGCTGGGGCCAACTTTAAACAGTGGCTGATTGCTACTGGCCATTTTAGATAACTTAGACGCCGCATCTTGGGCAATATGAAGTAATTCGTTTTCAGCTGCGGTTTGAGCGTAATAAGAAACGGTTAGGTTAAAAAGTACGAGTATGGATAAAGGAATAAGTATAATTAGAATAATGATAGGACGCGAAAACTTTTTTCGAATAGTTATCATAATCTACTCCTCTGTTTCTAATTTAAAACCATATCCCCAAACAGATACAATTCTAACAGAAGTTTTAACCAATTTTTTGCGAAGCCGACGTATGAGATCGTCACAGGCCTTAGTATCAACATCATAATCAAATTTCCAAACATTTTTAAGCAGCTCATCCCTAGAAACAGCTTTGTCGCTATGCTCAAACATATAAGCCATAAAGACAAATTCAGTAGGTGTCAGATCCAGCTTGTGCCCAGAATAAGAACAGGTACGCAATGCAATGTCAATAGTTATATTTCCAAAATTAAGAATATTTGTTGTCGCTGCATTAAAAGACATACGCCGAAAAATAGAGTTAACACGCACAACCAGTTCCATAGGGGCAAAAGGCTTAATGAGATAGTCGTCAGCACCCATAGTAATGCCGGTAATTCTATCTAGCTCTGTATCTTTTGCAGAAACAATAACAATAGGAACATTGCTTTTTTGGCGAATGGAGTGACAAATCGAAATACCATCAGTGCCGGGCATCATAACATCTAAAATAACCATATCGGCAGGGTTGGTTTGGAATGCGGAAACCAAAGAATCTCCGTTATCAAAAGAAAGAACATCGTAGCCACTGCTTTTAAGGAAGCTACAAATAATATCTCTAATATTTTTCTCGTCATCTGCAATATAAATTTTCATATAAATCACCTCAAATAGATAATAACACACTTTAATAAAAAGATAAATAATTGTTGCGTATAAGTTGCGTATAATTGACGGTAGAAATCCCACAGCCCCTTGCAATATAATAAAAGTGTAAGAGGCAACAGCAAATCAAAACAAATTAAAAGGAGAGATTAAAATGAAAAAATTATTAGTATTGGCGATAGCAGGAGTTATGACAATGGGAGCAACAGGCGTGGTTACATTTGCAAAAGAGGCAGGAGTAAAGATTACGGAAGAAATGAAGGAGCGCAGAGCTAACCTCGAAGCAAAAGGTATCACAAAGGAAGAGGCAGCAGAATACAGAGCCAACCTCGAAGCAAAAGGCATTACAAGGGAAGAGGCAGCAGAACTCAGAGCCAACCTCGAAGCAAAAGGCATGACAAAGGAAGAGGCGGCAGAGCACAGAGCTAACCTCGAAGCAAAAGGCATGACAAAGGAAGAGGCGGCAGAGCACAGAGCTAACCTCGAAGCAAAAGGCATCACAAAAGAAGAGGCGGCAGAGCGCAAAGCCAACATCGAAGCAAAAGGTTTGTCACCAGAAGAAGTGAGAGCAAAGATAGAATCAGGCAAAATTAAGCGTGAAGATAAATAATAAGGTAGCAACAGAAATTGCGTATAAGTTGCGTATAATTGACGGTAGAAATCCCACAGCCTCTTGCAATATAATAAAAGTGTAAGAGGCAACAGCAAATCAAAACAAATTAAAAGGAGAGATTAAAATGAAAAAATTGTTAGTATTGGCGATAGCAGGAGTTATGACAATGGGAGCAACAGGCGTGGTTACATTTGCAAAAGAGGCAGGAGTAAAGATTACGGAGGAAATGAAAGAGCGCAGAGCCAACCTCGAAGCAAAAGGCATGACAAGGGAAGAGGCAGCAGAACGCAGAGCTAACCTCGAAGCAAAAGGCATGACAAGGGAAGAGGCAGCAGAACGCAGAGCTAACCTCGAAGCAAAAGTCATGACAAGGGAAGAGGCAGCAGAACGCAGAGCTAACCTCGAAGCAAAAGACATGACAAAGGAAGAGGCAGCAGAACACAGAGGCAGCAGAACACAATCAAAACAAATCAAAAGGAGAGATTAAAATGAAAAAATTGTTAGTATTGGCGATAGCAGGAGTTATGACAATGGGAGAAACAGGCGTGGTTACATTTGCAGAAGAGGCAGGAGTAAAGATTACGGAGGAAATGAAGGAGCGCAGAGCTAACCTCGAAGCAAAAGGTATCACAAAGGAAGAGGCAGCAGAATTCAGAGCCAACCTCGAAGCAAAAGACATGACAAAGGAAGAGGCAGCAGAACACAGAGCCAACCTCGAAGCAAAAGACATGACAAAGGAAGAGGCGGCAGAGCACAGAGCTAACCTCGAAGCAAAAGTCATGACAAAGGAAGAGGCGGCAGAGCTCAGAGCTAACCTCGAAGCAAAAGTCATGACAAGGGAAGAGGCGGCAGAGTGCAGCCAACATGAAGAAAAGGTTGTCAAGAAGAAGTGAGAGAAAAGATAGAAGCAGGCAAAATTAAGCGTGAAGATAAATAATAAGGTAGCAACAGAAATTGCGTATAAGTTGCGTATAATTGACGGTAGAAATCCCACAGCCTCTTGCAATATAATAAAAGCGTAAAGGGCAACAGCAAATCAAAACAAATTAGAAGGAGAGATTAAAATGAAAAAATTGTTAGTATTGGCGATAGCAGGAGTTATGACAATGGGAGCAACAGGCGTGGTTACATTTGCAGAAGAGGCAGGAGTAAAGATTACGGAAGAAATGAAGGAGCGCAGAGCTAACCTCGAAGCAAAAGGCATGACAAAGGAAGAGGCGGCAGAGCACAGAGCTAACCTCGAAGCAAAAGGCATAACAAAGGAAGAGGCGGCAGAGCGCAGAGCTAACCTGGAAGCAAAAGGCATTACAAAGGAAGAGGCAGCAGAGTGCAAAGCCAACATCGAAGCAAAAGGCATGACAAGGGAAGAGGCAGCAGAACGCAGAGCTAACCTGGAAGCAAAAGGCATTACAAGGGAAGAGGCAGCAGAGTGCAAAGCCAACAACGAAGCAAAAGGTTTGTCACCAGAAGAAGTGAGAGAAAAGATAGAAGCAGGAAAAATTAAGCGTGAAGAAAAATAATAAGGTAGCAACAGAAATTGCGAATAAGTTTGCGTATAATTGACGGTAGAAATCCCACAGCCTCTTGCAATATAATAAAAGTGTAAGAGGCAACAGCAAATCAAAACAAATTAGAAGGAGAGATTAAAATGAAAAAATTGTTAGTATTGGCGATAGCAGGAGTTATGACAATGGGAGCAACAGGCGTGGTTACATTTGCAAAAGAGGCAGGAGTAAAGATTACGGAAGAAATGAAAGAGCGCAGAGCTAACCTCGAAGCAAAAGTCATGACAAAGGAAGAGGCGGCAGAGCGCAGAGCTAACCTGGAAGCAAAAGGCATTACAAAGGAAGAGGCAGCAGAATTCAGAGCCAACCTCGAAGCAAAAGGCATGACAAAGGAAGAGGCGGCAGAGCACAGAGCTACCCTCGAAGCAAAAGGCATGACAAAGGAAGAGGCGGCAGAGCACAGAGCTAACCTCGAAGCAAAAGGCATCACAAAAGAAGAGGCGGCAGAGCGCAAAGCCAACATCGAAGCAAAAGGTTTGTCACCAGAAGAAGTGAGAGCAAAGATAGAATCAGGCAAAATTAAGCGTGAAGATAAATAATAAGGTAGCAACAGAAATTGCGTATAAGTTGCGTATAATTGACGGTAGAAATCCCACAGCCTCTTGCAATATAATAAAAGTGTAAGAGGCAACAGCAAATCAAAACAAATTAAAAGGAGCGATTGAAATGAAAAAATTATTAGTATTAGCAGTTGCTAGTGTAATCTCAATTGGGATGGCAACAACCACGGCGGCAGATGAAATAGATGAAATAATCGAAGAGGAAGTTGTGTATAGAGCGGTGCCTGAATTTTTACTTAATACAGAACTTAGTAATAAGGAAATTGTAGCCATTATAGTGAATGCAAGGAAATATTTGACGAAATACTATTTGGCCCCTGAGGAAGTGCGATATTATATGGAAAAAATTGGTGAAAAGCTGGTGGACGCAGGTGCAGATGAAGATGAGGCGCTGAAGATGGTTAATGAATTGAAAAACTCGTTTGATGCACAGGGATTATCGGTTGTGGACATTTCCGAAACAATGGATGAACTAGAAGATGAGCTAGATGACCAGGTTGCAGAAGAGATAGTAAAGTTATTACTTGCAGAAGTGGAGGACTTCGCGATTTAGGGGCGAGGGCCTCTTTTTTATATTTGGACTGTATTTTATATGGGTGATACATTATAATAGTAGAAAAAATATTTAGGAGGAGATATGCATTTTGATGTGAAGACGAACTCCGCAGTGATAGATCAAACGTTCGAAAATATCGTAAGCAAAGATCCCGAATTGATTATAGACTTGGGAGATACGCTAATGCTGGGAGAATGTATAAATAGCGATATGGCAAATCAGGCATTTTCGGTACAGCAAAGATTGAAGCCGCTACAAGGCATTCCGATGTATTTGGTGACTGGAAATCATGATGGCGAGATGGGGTTTATGCCAAATAAGCAAGCGCAGGCTCAGATGGTGAGAAATGAATATTTTCCTAATCATAGTGCTAACGGAAATACAGAAACTGCAAACTATTATGCTGTAAAAGAAGGCGGGAGTTTGTTTATAGTTTTGGACGCGTATTCGGCATTGGCAGAGCCTAGAAATGGATGGAACGATACGCTAGGAGCAGAGCAGTATATGTGGCTAGAAGAAGTTCTAGAAGAAAGTGACGAGGAAAATAAATTTGTGTTTATTCATAATCTGCTAGGCGGAAAAAGAAATGAGAGAAGAGGCGGAGTGAGTATTGCGCATCTGTATGAATGGGGTGGCGAGAATGCGCATGGCGAAGAAGAGTTTAAGGAGTATCGACCAGACTTTGCGATGCCGATACATTCGTTGTTGGTGGAGCACCAGGTGGACGCAGTTTTTCATGGGCACGATCACTTATACGCAGTTGAGGAGAAAGATGATGTGCTCTATGTTGCAGTGCCACAGCCGGGAACGGAACGAAAAACTACGCGCGGGGCGGTGGAGAAAGGATACTTTGGAGATGTGATATATCCTTCTGCAGGATTTATAAATTTGCTAATCAGCGAGGATGCTGTGGTGGGGCAATATTTGCCTTTTTGACTCAAAATGGAGTTTTTAGAGATAATGAAGAGGTTGTCGATTGTGTGATGGATAATGACTCTATAGAGAGAGAACGAGGCATCACGATTTATTCAAAAAACTGCTCGATTAGATATAAGGACTATAAAATAAATATTGTGGACACTCCGGGGCATAGCGACTTTTCGTCAGAAGTGGAAAGAGTAATTAAGACTGTGGATACGGTTATATTGCTTGTAGATTGTATGGAAGGGCCTATGCCGCAAACAAGATTTGTGTTACAAAAATCGCTGGAGTTGGGGTTAAAGCCAATTTTAGTTATTAATAAAATAGATAAGCCAAACAATAGAGCGGAAGAAGTCGTCAATATGACATTCGATTTGTTTGTGGATTTAAACGCAACAGATGAACAGTGCGACTTCGTCAATATGACATTCGATTTGTTTGTGGATTTAAACGCAACAGATGAACAGTGCGACTTCCCAATTTTGTATGGTATTAGCAAGCAGGGGATAATTCAATACGAGTTAGATGAAGTATCAAACAGCATAGAGCCATTGCTAGAGACAATTATTAAACAAGTGGGAGAATACAAAAAGCAAGATGATGCGCCACTGCAAATGCAAATTAGCGCGCTTGCGTATGATGATTATATTGGGCGCTTGGGAATCGGGCGTGTGTATAAAGGTATTATAAAAGAAGGAATGCCTATTCAAATTGCAGATAATCAAGGAAATTTGAGGATGGGCAAAGTGAGCCGATTGATGTCTTATGAAGGGTTAAAGCAGGTTCCACAAAAGCAGGTAACGAGTGGAGATATCGCGGTTATTTCTGGAATAGCAGATATATCGATTGGAGAAACTATTGGAGAAGTTGGTAAAGTTGTGCCTATGGAGCCTATTCATATAGAAGAGCCAACGCTTACCATGAATTTTTTGGTAAACGACTCTCCGTTTGCAGGGCTTAGCGGAAAGTTTGTTACAACCAGACATATTAAAGAGCGTTTGGAAAAAGAATTAGAAGTTAATGTAGGGTTGAAAGTTAAGCCTATGGAGACAACAGATGGATACACAGTTTCTGGTCGTGGCGAACTGCATCTTTCAATATTAATAGAAAATATGCGTCGCGAAGGATACGAAGTTGGGGTATCAAAACCTGAGGTTATAATGAAAAGAGGCGAAGACGGCAGATTGTTGGAGCCTGTGGAGCGAGTAATTATTACTTTGCCAGAGGAGTATTCGGGAACAGTAATTAATAAGTTGAATATGAGAAAAGCAGAAATGCAGTCTATGGAGCCAGAAAATGGTTATATGAGAATAGAGTATCTGTGTCCAACTCGTGCGCTTCTAGGATTTAGAAGCGAATTAATTACTGACTCGAGAGGTGAGGCCACAATGGTTAGGCGTGTTGAAGGATATATGCCGTTTGTTGGTGAGCTCCCTAAAAGGCAAAATGGCGCGTTAATCGCAGGAGAGCAGGGCGTGACCGTGGCTTATGCTTTGAATAGTTTAGAATCACGCGGGACATTGTTCGTGGAGCCTTCGGTTAATGTATACGAAGGTATGATTATTGGATCAAACTCTCGCAAAGAAGATATGACAGTTAATCCATGTAAAACGAAAAAGCTGACTAACACTCGTGCTTCGGGATCGGATGACTCAGTGAAATTAACACCTCCTAGGGTATTTTCGCTAGAGGAAGCGCTTGAGTTTATCGAGAATGATGAGTTAGTAGAAATAACACCAGAAAATATTCGCTTGCGTAAAAGACATCTGACTGAGCAAGATAGAAAGCGTGCATTTAGAGTTTAGGAGAACAATGTAGTCAATCCCTCTGAAATACTGGAGGGATTTTTTTTTATTGCAGATATGTAGAGACATTATATACATAGCAAATAAATATCGCAAATTTAGGGGGGGGGGTAGATGAAGTGAATAAATTATATATTGCTTTCCTGCAGTTAGGGAATGAAAAGGTGTAATATTAGGAGGATAATAAATGAAGATAAGTACATTTAATGTAAAGGTGGCAGATGCTACTGCTGATAATATTGCTAAGATAAAGGAGATATTTCCAGAAATTTTTGTAGGAGGGGGGGGTACTTTAAGCTTTGAAAAACTTAAGGCAGCCTTGGGTGAATATATAGCTGACGATGATGAACGATACAATTTTACTTGGAACGGAAAAGCAAAAGCTATGCGACTAGCTCAAACCCCATCGACCGCGACACTTAGACCGTGCAAAAGTGAAAGTAAAAATTGGGAAAATACTAAAAATGTATATATCGAAGGAGATAATCTTGAAGTCCTTAAGTTGCTACAAAAGTCATATTATAGCAAGATAAAGATGATTTATATCGACCCACCGTATAATACGGGCAATGATTTTGTTTATGCAGATGATTATAAGGACAATATACAGAATTATTTGCGACAAACACAGCAGGTTGATGACGAGGGACATAGAGTACAAACTGATATTGAAGTAGAGGGCCGAATTCATAGCAATTGGTTGAGGATGATTTACCCTAGACTTAAGTTGGCCAGGAATTTGTTAACAAAAGATGGGATAATATTTATTAGCATTGATGCTAGAGAAGTTGTAAATCTTAAGAAGACTTGCAATGAGATTTTTGGAGAAGACAATTTTGTGGGTGAGATAATCTGGCAAACTTCAACGGATAATAATTCGGGTCAAATTGCAATGGATCATGAATATATTATTTGCTATGCGAGGGATAGGAAAAAGTTGCCAGCGTGGGTAATCAAATCCGAAAAAGCTGCAATGATTCAGGCGCAATACGATAAGTTGAAGGCAAAGTATAAGAATAATACAGCAGCAATTCAGGCATCTCTAAAAGTATGGATAAAGAAAAATGTAGCTGCGTTAAAAGGAGTAGCGCATTATTCTAGGGTTGATGATAAGGGAGTCTATTATCCCGGAAACGCATCTAATACTAAGCCCGGTGGATACACATTTGATATCATTCATCCTGTTACAAAAAAGGTATGCCGCAAGCCAGATTATGGTTACAGATGGCCCGAAGCCACTTTTATAAATGCAAAGAAAACTGGCGATGTGGAATGGGGAGAAACGGAAGCGGTTATTCCGAAGATTAAAAAAAGATTAGAGACTGCCACAGAACTATTAAGGAGCTATTATTATGAAGACAATCGGTACTGGACGAAATATTTAAACGCACTGCTGGGCAAAAATGTTTTTGAAAACCCCAAATCGATGTCGCTAATTAGTAGATTGATGAAGTTTGCGACTAATCAAGATGACATAATTTTGGATTTTTTTGCCGGCTCAGCGACAACGGCGCATGCTGTAATGCAACTCAATGCAGATGATGGTGGCACTCGTAAATTTATGATGATACAACTGCCTGAGGCGACGGCTAAAAGAAGTGTAGCATATAAAAAAGGTTACAAAAATATTTGTGAAATTGGTAAAGAACGAATCAGGCGAACTGGTGATCAAATCCAAGAAACTGCTACTGATCTGGATATCGGATTTAGGGTATTCAAACTGGATAGCTCTAATATAGAACAATGGACTGCAACGGCGGATAATATAAAAGCAAAGATAATCGAAGAATTGGAAGAAAACTGGAAGCCGTTTGTTGCAGGTAGAAGCGACCTAGATATTGTATATGAGATTGCATTAAAAAATGGTTTGGCGCTAACGAGCGAAATAGAGGAGATTGAAATGGCGAGCGCATATGCGCTAGACGCCGGAAAGCTATTGATTTGTTTGGGAGAGGGGTTAAACAAGGCTGTGGCGGCGGAGTTGCTAAAGCTTGTTCCAAACTTAGTGAAAATAGTCGTGCGAGACAATGGGTTTGCAACGGATAATGACAAGATGGAATTTAGAGAATATTTGCAAATTCATGAAATCGACGAAATAATTTTTATATAAGGAGCGATCGTCATGCAAATTAAATTTAAGAATAACTTAGAGCATCAGACGGAGGCCGTGGCTGCAGTAGTGGATTTGTTTGATGGATATGAAGCCGCTAATAATACAACCGAACTGGCAACGACTACAAACTGTTTGCAATTATCGGAAGATGCAATATTCAAAAATTTGCAAGCTATTCAGTATCGCAATGGGCTGGCTGTAGATGACGCTTTGATTACCCAGAAGTTTGACATAGAGATGGAAACTGGTACCGGCAAAACGTATGTATATTTAAAAACGATATTCGAATTATATAATGCGTACGGATTTAATAAGTTTGTTATTGCAGTCCCATCGATTGCAATAAAGGAGGGGGTTTGCAAGTCGCTGGAAATGCTAAAAAATCACTTTGCTATGATCTATAAAAATATACCATATTCGCATTTTGTATATGATAGTCGCAACTTGGATCAGGTATACGACTTTGCATCGGCGGTAGAGCTAAATCTTATGATTATCAATATAGCTGCATTTAACAAAAGCAAAGAGAATGTGATTTATGGTAGGCGCGATAAGATGAATGGAATGAGCCCGATAGATTTGATTGCAACAACAAGGCCAATTGTGATAGTTGATGAACCGCAAACTATGATGAATACTCCTCTTGCAAAGCAGGCACTTGCCAAGTTGAATCCGCTGTGTACTCTAAATTATTCGGCAACGCATAAGGAGAAAAATCACTGTATATACAAGCTAGATGCCCGCACTGCGTATGAGCAAAAGTTGGTAAAACGCGTCGATGTGGTGGGGGTAAAATCTGTAGATGACCATAATCAAGCATATATTAAACTGATTGCCGTGCGAAATAAAATGGGAAATATTACAGCGCAGGTGGAGATCGATTGCCAAAAGAGTAATAAAATTTTGAGAAAGACTGTGGTGGTCAGGCAAGCAACGGATTTATATATAAAGTCTGGCAAAAGAGAAGTTTATCGGGGGTATATTGTTAAAGATATTTGCTCCAAAACAGATGAAGAGTGGATTGACTTTGAAGCGAGAGCAGAAAAAATATTTTTGCATGAGGCAATTGGTGATGTTGCGGAGGAGGTGATTAAGAGAGAGCAAATCTCGCAGACTATTAAAGAGCATCTAGATAAAGAACTGAAATTTAAGGATATCAAAGTGTTGAGCCTGTTTTTTATAGACAAGGTCGCGAATTATCGATCATATAATGCTCAGGGTGATTCTATCAAAGGAAAGTATGCGGTGATTTTTGAGGAGGAGTATAATAAATGGCTAGCTATGCCGAAGTATCGTGGGTTGGCAGCTGATGCAGAAGCTGCACATGGCGGATACTTTGCCGTGGACAAAAGAATTAAGGCGGCTGAAGCGGTATATGCGCTGATTATGCAAGATAAAGAAAAGCTACTAAGTTTGGATAGCAAGTTGAGGTTTATATTTTCGCACTCTGCGCTAAGAGAAGGATGGGACAATCCAAATGTATTTCAAATTTGTACGCTCGGTAATACAAAATCTTTAATCAGGAAACGGCAAGAAATTGGGCGCGGGATGCGGCTTTGTGTAAATCAGGCGGGTGAACGAGTAAATGATATGAAGTATAATACCTTAACCGTAATCGCAAATGAAAGCTATGAGTCTTTTGCTGGCGCATTACAAAGTGAGTTAAGAGAAAGCGTAAATGTTAAAAATAGAAGTTATTGTAAAAATTTAAGGCGGCGAAGCATTAGGCCAATTTATAGATTATTGCTAGAAGGATCGATGGGGTTAGTGCAGCAATGCGTGTGTGAGATGCAGAAGATGAATATCGAGATGCCAAAATTGAGGCGAAATAAAGGGGAGATAATTCCAGGAGAAGCGTGGGTGCCACAAGTAGTGCAGATAGTGGTAATTGCTGATGAGATAACGAGGTTGCCAGATATAATAACATTTTTGCAAAGAAAGACCAATTTGAAGCGCAAGACGATTGCTAGAATTTTGCTAGAGAGCGAAACGTTAGATAAGTTTAAGGTAAATCCGCAGATGTATATGGATGAGGTTGCCAAGATCATAGCGATGAAAATGAAGATGCCTTAAAATAGCTACCCCACGGTTGCGTGGTCGTGGAATAGCAAAAAATTAATTTCGAGTCTGGCTACTGGCTAGTATTGCCGCTAAATCTGATTTCAGTTGAGCAACGACGTCGGGATAGTCGGTCGCAACATTGTGGCGCTGCCCCGGGTCGTATATCATGTTGTAGAGCTGGTCGTTTGGTAGATGACCTAGCTCGATATTCTTTTTCTCCTGCACTGCTTTGCCAGGACTAGGTTCCAGGTATGCCCATTTTTTAGTGCGAATTACTTTGTGTTTGGAATGGCTTTCGTACATAAGTTCGCTGCGTCCGTTGCCTGATTTGCCTAATAAAACGTCGAGCATGTTTTGGCTATCGGGAGCCTCGTTGGTATCAAGAGGAATTTCAAGTAAGGCTGCGATAGATGCCAGGATGTCTACTTGGCTGATTAACGCATTCGATTCGCCAGATGCTGTTGCGTTTTTGGCGTAAACCACAAAGGGAATTCTGGCCCCACCGTCGAGTTTGCTATATTTACCTCCTCGTAAAGGTCCGGTCGGTCTGTGGTTGCCGTTCAATTCGGGAGATTGGTCGTGATACCCATCATCTAAAACGGGGCCGTTGTCGCTGGAGACGATTATTATCGTATTGTCTAGCAAATTGTTTTCTTCGAGTGTAGCAACAACCTCGCCTACAATATAGTCAAACTCGACGATAACATCACCTCGTGGCCCAAGCTTGGTGGCTCCGGCAAATTTTTTGCTAGCAACTCGTGGTACGTGCGGCTGGTGCGTAGGATAAAATAAGAAGAATGGCGCGTCTTTGTTTGCTGCAATAAAACATTTTGCTTGCTCCAAAAATGTATCACACAAATCTTCGTCTTTCCATGTTGCCTTCGCTCCTCCTCTCATAAATCCAAGTCTGCCTACACCGTTGATTAAGCTATTATCATGTCCGTGTGATGACTCCATGGTCCGCTTTTCGGGATTTTGATGATAGGTGTCTATGTCGGTGTATGGACATTTGTTTTCGTAGCATACTTCTATAGGGTCTGCTGGATCAAAGTTGAGGACATCATGGTTTTTGAGATAGATTAACGGAACCCGATCGTTGGTGCCCGGAAAAATAAATGAATAGTCAAACCCAACATCGTTTGGTGTATGCGAAATTGGCTCGTTCCAGTTGATGGTGCCGTCGCTAAGACCCAGGTGCCATTTGCCGATCACCGCGGTAGCGTAGTTGGCCTGTTTAAATACTTTGGCAAGAGTGAGTTTGTCTTCTGCAATAATACATTTGGCGTCGCCTGTTAATATCGTTGTGTCGGCATTTCGAAAAGGGTATTCGCCTGTGAGTAAGCTATATCTTGCAGGTGTGCAGACTGCAGAAGTGGAATATGCATTATTAAATTTAACTCCCCCTGCGGCCAATTTATCGACATTTGGTGTTGCGATATCCATAGCTCCATAGCAGGACAAATCTCCATAGCCTAGATCGTCGGCATAAATTATTATTACGTTCGGTTTGTTCATGGTTTCTCCTTAATATTGTTATTTTCCGGCAATAGAAAGTTTGCGAATTAGTATGGATGGGCTTCCAACGTTAGCAAAAGTTATCTCGAAGTCGTTTGCGACGGCCTCTACATCTTGCAATAGATCAAAGAAGTTGCCTGATACCACAATTTGCTTTACTGCAGATGTAAGCTTGCCGTTTTCTATCATCAATCCGCGAGCAGATAGGGAGAAGTCGCCTGTGATGCTGTTTGCACCAGAGTGGAGACCGTCTAAGTCTGTGATATAGACACCGTTTGCCGCGATAGCTATGAGTTCATCTGCAGATAAAGTTCCGGGTTCAATGTACAGATTGCTGGCGTCAACTTTAATCGGGCTAGTGACGCTGGCTTTGCTCGCATTGCCGGTTGATAGAGTGCCAGATTTATGCGCCGTGGAGAGGTTGTGGAGAAAACCGGTAAATATGCCGTTTTCAATGAGGTACTTCTTATAAGTTTTAAAGCCCTCGTCGTCAAATCCACGGCTCGCAGAACTGTTTTCCATATAAGGATCATCTACTAAGTTTACGCAGAGGCTTGCAATGGCCGTGCCCTCAAGTCCGGCTAGCTTCGACTTTCCTTTTTGCATGACGTCGGCAAAGAAGGCAGATTTCATGGCTTTTAGTAGACCGATAAAGGCCTTGTTTTCTAAAATGACTTTGTATGATCCAGACGGTATTGTTGCAGCGTTGACTTTGCGCGAAACATTCTTTAGTGCAGTATCGGCAACTTTGTCGAGATCCAGTGACGCAATAGATGTGTTGGCAGAAATGGCATAGCTGTCCACAACACCGCTATCTCCGTCTTTTAGTATCGGAAATATATATGCTACAATTTGGGTATTTTTAAACGATAAATCAAGGCCGCGTGAATTGGCAAGATGAATCTTAGATATTTGCGTGGCGATATTGGCAGACTCAACTTTTTCTACCTTATTCACAAGCTTTTTCTCGAGAAGAAGTGCCATATCTGTAATCTCTTTCGGAGAAAGATCTGCTATAGCGGTGTCGAATTGCTCGACCTCGATGTAGTCGCTGGCTCCTGCGTAGATAAATTCTCGCTCATCTTTTTCAACCAATGTTGCGCATTCTTTTGCGGTTTGTAGCAGCTGGTCTATTATGCTATCATCCATTCTTTCGCTATATGCGTAGCCCATTTTGTTATCGATTAATCCTCTGAAACTTATTGCTTTGGCAGTGCTGATCTGATGCTCATCGATTTCCCCATCACAAGTAGAAACGCTATTTTGTTTCGATTCTAATATATATATTTCACTGGCAGAAAATCCAGCCTCTTTTGCCTTTTCAAAAATTGTTGATATATTCATCTTAACGACCTCCCACGGTTATTTCTCGAACTCTAATAAGCGGTTGCCCAACATTTGTAGGAACAGAACCGCTGCTGGATCCGCACATTCCTGGAGCATGGCTAATATTGGATCCAACCATGTCAATATTTAGCAATACTTCTTGTCCGCTGCCTATTAAGCTAGCGCCTCGAACGGGATGGTCGATTTTGCCGTTTTTAATAATGTAGCCTTCGGTAACAGCAAAATTGAACTCGCCAGTGATTGGGTTAACAGAGCCGCCGCCCATTTTCTTTGCGTATAAACCATAGTCTATAGACGCAATGATCGCTTCGTTGGAGTCGTCTCCTGGTGCAATATACGTGTTGGTCATTCGAGAGGTAGGGGCAAATTTATATGACTCGCGCCTGCCACTTCCGGAGCTAGGCATATTCATTCTGCGGCCATTAAAGCTGTCGACTAGGTAAGATTTGAGAATGCCGTTTTCGATTAAAATATTTTTTTGAGTAGGATGCCCTTCGTCGTCTATGTTTAGGGAACCCCAAGCATTTGGAATGGTGCCATCGTCAATGGCGGTGACTTTTTCGTTGGCTATCTTTTGCCCTAACATATTGCAGAAGACGGAGTTACCCTTTGCAACTGAGGTGGCTTCGAGAGAGTGCCCGCAAGCTTCGTGAAAAATAACTCCGCCAAAGCCGTTTTCGATTGCAACAGGCATTCGTCCTGCTGGGCAATAGTCGGCGTGTAACATGGTGGTCGCTATTATGGCAGTGTGTCGGCCCAATGCGTATAAATCGAGATCTTCGACTAATTCAAATCCCATACGTGAGCCAAAAGAGTCGGTGCCAGTTTGCCTATCACTGCCATTTTGAGCAATTGAAGAGGCGGTGACACGGGTTTGTATACGTCTATCGGAGGTGAGGAGTCCGTTGGAATTTGCAATCTGAACTTTTTGGTCGATTTCTACTAATGAAACGGTAACCTGAGATATTTCGTCGCTATATTCTGAGGCACCTCGATGTACTTCCTTGAGCTTGGCAATCTTGTGAGTTGCGGCAACGTCGCCGGGTACTTGTAATATCGGATGAATATTGGTTGGAATCGTTTCTACCAAGTTGATATTGACTGCCGCATCAGAAGTGGCGATACCATTTAGCGCTTCAGCTGCCCTCTTTGCAGTATCTAGCAAACTTTCGAGGCTGTCGTCGTTTGTATATGCGTACATGCTTTGGAAATCTTTGCATACGCGGATGCCTATTCCATAGTTTTGACCGCCAATTATATCATCGACTTTGCCCGCAACTAGCACGATGGACTTTTTGGTTGTATCCTCTACAAAAATTTCTGAGAAATCACCGCCAGTACTGAGTGCCATTTCTAGAACTTGTTTTAGAGTTTCTTTAGATAACATATTAGAGCCCTCCTTTTATTTTACATACTAACTAATGATACGTCATGATAGCAGAATATTTCAAGGTGGTTTAAGTCGAAAAAAAATATATTGCATTATAATATTATTTACCTTATAATGGGTACAAATTTATAAAGGAGGAATTGCAGATGAAACATTTGATAAATCCGCTCGACTTATCGATACATGAAATAGATAAAATTTTGGACTTGGCAACAGCGATACAGAAAGATCCAAAGCAATATGCCACGGCGGCATCAGGAAAAAAGCTTGCTACACTGTTTTATGAAGCAAGTACTAGAACGCGTCTAAGTCATGAGGCGGCTATGCTAAATTTGGGAGGCGCGGTGCTAGGATTTTCTAGTGCAGATGCTAGTTCGGCAGCAAAGGGGGAGAGTATTGCAGATACAGTGCGCACGGTATCTTGCTATGCAGATGTAATAGCGATACGTCATCCGAAGGAGGGGGCAGCAGTTGTGGCGGCGGAGTATTCGGCAGTGCCGGTGATCAACGCTGGAGATGGAGGGCATGAGCATCCTACGCAAACGCTAACAGATTTGCTAACGATTCGTGCCGAAAAAGGTAGGCTAAATAATTTGACAGTGGGGCTTTGCGGAGATCTAAAATTTGGTCGAACAGTGCATTCGCTGATTAAGGCTTTGGTGCGCTATAATAACATAAAATTTGTTTTGATTTCTCCGGAGGAATTGCGATTGCCTAATTATATAATACAGGAGGTGCTAAAGCGAAACAACATAGAGTATGTAGAAGAGGAGCGCCTGAATACAGCATTACCGAATTTAGATTTGCTATATATGACGAGAGTGCAGAAAGAGAGATTTTTTAACGAGGCAGAGTATGTAAGAATGAAGGATTTTTATATTCTAGATGCTAAAAAGATGGAGCTTGCAAAAGACGATATGCTAGTACTTCATCCGCTACCGCGCGTAAATGAAATTCATCCGGAGGTAGATAACGATCCGAGAGCAGTCTACTTCAAACAAGTGCAGTATGGGGTATATGTGCGTATGGCACTAATCTTGACATTGCTAAATAAAATATAGAATAAAAGGGAAGTGATCACTGATGCTAAATCATACATTAAATGTGAGCGGAATACTAGAAGGTTTTGTGCTAGATCATATTGCGGCGGGGAAGAGCATGGAAATTTATAAGTATCTAAATTTGGAGAAGCTCGACTATTGCGTGGCTATTATAAAAAACGCGAAGAGTAATAAAATGGGGAAAAAAGATATCATCAAAATTGAGTGTCCAACAGATACTATCAATATGGATATCCTAGGTTTTATTGATAATAATATTACAGTGAATATAATAAAGAATGAGCGAATCGTCGAAAAAAAGGAACTGAGCTTGCCAAATAAAATTAGCAATGTGATTAAATGTAAGAACCCGCGTTGCGTTACATCTATAGAGCAAGGACTGGAGCATATATTTTTGCTAACAGATAGCGAAAAGAAGACGTATCGCTGTAGGTATTGCGAGGAAAAGTATAAATGGAACTAGTAGTTGCAATTGGTAATTATTGTTAAGGAAAATATTGACAGAAACGGGATGTCATGATATTATAAAATATATAAAATGTGAAGGAGGATCTACATATGTCAAAAAAAATAGCAATGATATTGACCGTATTTGCGGCTTCATGCGGAGTTGTTTCTGCACAAGAGTTAGTTCCGACATCGGGGTTTACATTTGAAGAAGGAGATTTTATACCTGTTTCTTCTAATGAAGAGATCACTACCGTAAAAACCGTAACTGGGGCGGGAGTTACTAATGGAGATCAAGCAGTATTATTTACGATTGACAAAGGTTTGTTGCCTAAAGGAGAGTATAATAATGATACTAGCACTAAGCTAGTTTTTGAGGCACCAGCAGAGGGATGGCAGATTAAAGATGTTTTCTCAGTAGACTTATATAATCCTGGGTCTAAGCCAATTCAAATACGCGCATTTATCACAGATGCTGCGGGCACCACGGCTATGTACTACACGAGTGTTCCAGGAAAGGCAAGCCATACTCTTAAGCTAACTCAAGATTTGTTTGTTAAGCAACCAGAGACTTGGGCCGTGGAAACGCCAGTGGGGCTCGCTAATAAAAGTTTGGATGTTAGCAATATTAAGTCGATTGGATTTGGTATTTATGAGCTTGCTGCAAGCCCTGGAGATGGATTTGTGATAGATAATATGTATGGCATCTCAGGCGCCGGAACGACAACTTATGAATTGCCGAAAAAAGAAGTAAATTATGGAGTGAGAGTAGATAACAACCCTGCTAACGAAATATTAATAGAAAATCCCCAATATTTACCATTAACGGACCCTAATAACATTCGTCAGTGGAAAATGAGTGAAATGTTTTCTGATGAGTTTGATGGTACCGAGTTGGATACAACCAAATGGAGTGGCTATCATAGATTTTGGACAGGAAGGCAGCCGTCGATATTTGATCCGAAAAATGTTTCGGTAGGAGATGGGTTATTGGTGCTAACTTCCACTTGGGAAGATGAACCAACTGATCTGATGATAGAGGCAAATAAGAAGTTGAAACCCGGAGATGCTATTTATGAGGATATCTCGGCATCGGCGGTGCAATCTATAGAGCCGACAGGATATGGATATTATGAGCTACGCGCTAAGACCGCACCGATATCGATTGCTTCTGCGTTTTGGTTTAGAGATCCGAAAGTGTCTAAGCAAGAGATTGACATTTTTGAGCAGGTAGGCCGACCGGTAAATGCAAATCGCTTAAATTTGAATGGCAGCTCATATCCTATGAATACGCATTGGTTTAAGGAAGGTACAGATATTTCAAATGGTAGAATTTATAACACTGGCGTAGATTTAACTGCAGATTTTCATATATACGGATTTGAGTGGGATACGTATTACTTGAGATTTTACATTGATGGGGTGTTAGTTCATGAGATCGATAATAGCATAGACTATAAAATTGACGGCTCGCAATATTTGCTATTTGATATGGAAACCAATATTTATGGTAGCAAGCCTCCAGAAAAAGAAGCGTTTGAGTATAAACCAGGTGAGAGAAATCCAGCAGACTATGAAATTGATTATATTAGAGTGTGGCGATCCGATATTCCGCAAGCATCAAATCCAGGAGTGCCCGCGTCGAGAGATAATTTGGATTTAAACACTGCTAAAGTAAAAGCAGGCATCGAGTAATTGGGTAAAATTAGAGTGTGGCGATCTGATATTCCGCAAGCATCAAAACCAGGAGGGCCCGCGTCGAGAGATAATTTGGATTTAAACACTGCTAAAGTAAAAGCAGGCATCGAGTAATTGGGTAAAATTAGAGTGTGGCGATCCGATATTCCGCAAGCATCAAAGCCAGGAGTGCCCGCGTCGAGAGATAATTTGGATTTAAACACTGCTAAAGTAAAAGCAGGCATCGAGTAATTGGGTAAAATTAGAGTGTGGCAATCTGATATTCCGCAAGCATCAAATCCAGGAGTGCCCGCGTCGAGAGATAATTTAGATTTAAACACTGCTAAAGTAAAAGCAGGCATCGAGTAATTGAGTAAAAGAGAGAGGTTATAAAATGAGAATAGATAATAATCCGATTAACGAAGTATTAATAGAAAATCCCCAATATTTACCATTAACAGACCCGACTAATATTCGTCAGTGGAAAATGAGTGCAATGTTTTCTGATGAGTTTGATGGCACCGAAATAGATTCTAATAGATGGAGTAATTATCATAGATTTTGGGCAGGAAGGCAACCGTCGGTATTTGATCCCAAGAATGTTTCGGTAAGAGATGGGTCATTGCTGTTAACTTGCACCTGGGAAGATGAACCAACTAATTTGATGATAGAAGCAAATAAGACGGTGCAAGAGGGAGAGAGAATCTATGAGAATATTTCTGCTTGTGCAGTTCAGTCGATAGAGCGTACAGGATATGGATACTATGAATTGCGAGCAAGGACCGCGCCGATATCGATTGCTTCTGCGTTTTGGTTTAGAGATCCGATCGAGTCGAAGCAAGAGATTGATATTTTTGAGCAGGTAGGTCGACCTGTAAATGCAAATCGCTTAAATTTGAATGGTAGTTCGTACCCTATGAATACGCATTGGTTTAAGGAAGGGAAAGGCTTAAATCGATCCCAGTGTTATAAACTTTACAATTTGAATAATCTTTCCCTTCCTTAAACCAATGCGTATTCATAGGGTACGAACTACCATTCAAATTTAAGCGATTTGCATTTACAGGTCGACCTACCTGCTCAAAAATATCAATCTCTTGCTTCGACTCGATCGGATCTCTAAACCAAAACGCAGAAGCAATCGATATCGGCGCGGTCCTTGCTCGCAATTCATAGTATCCATATCCTGTACGCTCTATCGACTGAACTGCACAAGCAGAAATATTCTCATAGATTCTCTCTCCCTCTTGCACCGTCTTATTTGCTTCTATCATCAAATTAGTTGGTTCATCTTCCCAGGTGCAAGTTAACAGCAATGACCCATCTCTTACCGAAACATTTTTGGGATCAAATACCGACGGTTGCCTTCCTGCCCAAAATCTATGATAATTACTCCATCTATTAGAATCTATTTCGGTGCCATCAAACTCATCAGAAAACATTGCACTCATTTTCCACTGACGAATATTAGTCGGGTCTGTTAATGGTAAATATTGGGGGTTTTCTATTAATACTTCGTTAATCGGATTATTATCTATTCTCATTTTATAACCTCTCTTTTTTACTCAATTACTCGATGCCTGCTTTTACTTTAGCAGTGTTTAAATCCAAATTATCTCTCGACGCGGGCACTCCTGGTTTTGATGCTTGCGGAATATCAGATTGCCACACTCTAATTTTACCCAATTACTCGATGCCTGCTTTTACTTTAGCAGTGTTTAAATCCAAATTATCTCTCGACGCGGGCACTCCTGGCTTTGATGCTTGCGGAATATCGGATCGCCACACTCTAATTTTATCCAATTACTCGATGCCTGCTTTTACTTTAGCAGTGTTTAAATCTAAATTATCTCTCGACGCGGGCCCTCCTGGTTTTGATGCTTGCGGAATATCGGATCGCCACCCTCTAATTTTACCCAATTACTCGATGCCTGCTTTTACTTTAGCAGTGTTTAAATCCAAATTATCTCTCGACGCGGGCACTCCTGGTTTTGATGCTTGCGGAATATCGGATCGCCACACTCTAATATAATCAATTTCATAGTCTGCTGGATTTCTCTCACCTGGTTTATACTCAAACGCTTCTTTTTCTGGAGGCTTGCTACCATAAATATTGGTTTCCATATCAAATAGCAAATATTGCGAGCCGTCAATTTTATAGTCTATGCTATTATCGATCTCATGAACTAACACCCCATCAATGTAAAATCTCAAGTAATACGTATCCCACTCAAATCCGTATATATGAAAATCTGCAGTTAAATCTACGCCAGTGTTATAAATTCTACCATTTGAAATATCTGTACCTTCCTTAAACCAATGCGTATTCATAGGATATGAGCTGCCATTCAAATTTAAGCGATTTGCATTTACCGGTCGGCCTACCTGCTCAAAAATGTCAATCTCTTGCTTAGACACTTTCGGATCTCTAAACCAAAACGCAGAAGCAATCGATATCGGTGCGGTCTTAGCGCGTAGCTCATAATATCCATATCCTGTCGGCTCTATAGATTGCACCGCCGATGCCGAGATATCCTCA